>CAXTDG010000183.1:0-8380 GCA_964242675.1 uncultured Chitinophagaceae bacterium | reverse complement strand
CCGATAGAACTGGCTCAACGTTACGCTGCCGACGGTGCTGACGAACTGGTATTTCTCGACATTTCCGCCACCAACGAAGGCCGCAAAACGGTAGTTGACCTGGTTCGACAGATTGCTTATCACATCAATATTCCTTTCACTATTGGTGGCGGCATCAGCAGTGTACAAGATGCTGCTCTATTGCTAAATGCTGGTGCCGATAAAGTGTCTATCAATTCTTCAGCCGTTGCTAACCCCATGCTGATTGATGAACTGGCTTTGCATTTCGGTAGCCAGTTTGTCTTAGTAGCGATAGATACTAAGTCGGCAGTCGACAGTCAACAGTCAGCAGCAATAGATGTGTTAGATAGTCATTTTGTACACACACACGGAGGAAAGAAGAAAACAGAATTGAAAACCATCAATTGGGCAAAAGAGGCTGCTGTACGTGGTACCGGTGAAATTTTACTCACCAGCATGAATGCTGATGGTACGAAGGCCGGTTTTGATTTACCCATTACTAAATATTTATCAGAGCAGTTGCCTATACCTGTGATTGCTTCCGGCGGGGCGGGTACAATGCAGCATTTTACGGAGGTGTTCAAGGAAGCAAATGCTGATGCTGCCCTGGCTGCCAGCATTTTCCATTTTGGTGAGATTTCGGTGCCGGATTTGAAAAAATATCTTCTAACCCAGCAAATACCGATACGTCTAGGGTTAGCCTAATTCCTATTGTCAGCATCATAGCTCTCCTCATTTTTGCTTACATGCGAAACAAGCAGGCTGCCCGCAACGATAAAAGAAGGGAACGACTTGAAGAAATGCAGGTGCGACTATTAGAAACACTTCAATCATCGAAAAAACAACCAGACGGTACTAAGGCCGATACTGCTTCAGTGGATGAAAACTAAAACTAACCTTTCATTTCTTCTCATATTCGCACCCGGTATTTTACACTGAAAGTAATACTATATGAAAATCACTTTCTCGAAATACATAGATGGATTAGTGCCTTGCATTGTACAAGATGCAGAAACGAAAACCGTTTTAATGCTGGGCTTCATGAACGAAGAAGCTTTTGCCAAAACGCAAAAAGAAGGTATCATCACTTTCTATAGCCGCAGTAAGCACCGCTTGTGGACGAAAGGTGAAACCAGCGGCCACTACTTGTTGGTAAAAGATGTAAAAACGGATTGCGACGACGATACTATTTTGATAAAAGCCATTCCGCAAGGGCCGGTTTGCCATACCGGTGCTGATACCTGTTTCAATGAAAAGAATGAGCATAATCAAACTGAAAAGGAAGAAAAATCACTAGCTTTTTTAAGTAAGCTCGAAAACATTATAACTAGTCGTAAAAACAATCCTACCGAAAAATCTTACACAGCTTCTTTGTTTGCCAAAGGCATCAATAAAATTGCCCAGAAAGTAGGAGAGGAGGCAGTTGAAATGGTAATAGAGGCCAAAGACCAGAACGACGATTTGTTCCTGAACGAAGGTGCCGACCTTCTTTTTCATTATCTCATTTTGCTACAGGCAAAAGGCTTCACGCTACAAGATATAATTGCCGTATTGGAAAAGCGGCATTCGGGGTTGAAATAGCGTTGTTGCGTTGGTGGGCCGATTTTTTTACATTCGTCTTCCCAAACATCCTCCATTGAAACTACAACCGCTGCTCAGTGAATATTTTTACGAAAACGAAAATCTGCAGTTAGCAGGAATTGGACACCTTTCTATTCAGCACAAGGCCGCCCAAATAACAACTGATGATACAAGCTTGCTTGCACCAATAAGCGAACTTGTTTTTCAGCAAAATGAAAACGAAAGCATAGATGAAAACCTAGTTCAATTTATCAGTGAACGGCTTCAGGTTTCGGTTGAGCAGGCAATCATTTTATTAGAACAAGAAGGCACTTTGCAAGTGGCAATTGCAAAAGAGGATGCTTTCGAATGGCCTGCCCTTGGCACCTTCAAAAGGGGAGAAGACGGTGAGTTGTTTTTTCACCAAGAATGTGTACTACAACAGTATTTACCCAACCTTGCCTTAGTGCCAGTGCCACTACACAAGGAAGAGCAAAAAGAAGAAACTGTTGTGGCAACTAATGTAGAACAAGCACAGGAAATTGCAATTGAGCCTATAGAGGATTTAGCTGAACCAGGTCAGCAAAGTCGTTGGTGGATTGCGGCAACCATCATTTTTGTGGTGTCCGTTATCCTGATTTTGATTCGCTACTTTATCATGGTCTGATTAAGCTTTTTTACTTCGCATCGCTTTCACTTGATTCAGGTTTTTATCAGTAGATAGTTTCTCGTACTCATCCGAGCCTGCTGGATAAATAGCAATCTTTCCATCCCCATTGCTGTGTACGCCCCATCCATAGCGTTTAGTTAGTGGCGATGAACGAAAACAAGGCTGTCCTTTGCTGAAAAACGCCTCCTTTTCTTTCTCAATTTCTGATGTGCTGATGTCATTCTTTTGGGCGTAGGTTCCAAAAATTACATCGTCTGAAGTGTACTCATAGGGTTTATCTTTCAGCATATCAAACTGAATATTTGCAACTGTTTTTGCATTGGCTTTTTGCGGAGGCATTTCACCAGCAGTAGCTAGACAATCTTCAGCTATTGAAATGAAGGCGTTGAAGTAGTTGGTAGTATGCATTTTTGAGGGGTTAAGTGTCAAAAAATTAAGCCTATAAATTGTTGTCAGCTTGTTGAAAATATAAAAAAAATATATACAACAGTGTGTATTAACTCGAAAGAATTTAATCTTACAACTTAATTGTAAAGGCGTAAATTCAAGACACATATGAGTGATTTACACGAATTTTTGTTTGACATGGATCATAAAACAAAAGCTGAGGACGAATTAGAACTTTATATCAAAGACTATGAAAATGCTGTGAGGCGTAATTTAAAGCTTAATAAAGTTTTTCTAGATAGTAGAATAACATTGTTTGTAACCTTATTTGACATTCAACAAAAACTTTTCAAGAACCACTACTCTGGAACTTTTGATATTTATTATGGTATTCAAGAACATGAAAAGGTAATGTTTCATGCGTATCTTAAAAACATATCACTTCTTTACAGTTCCCACAAATTGGTTTTAAGCGGTTCTTATGGAGCAGCAAATATCATTTTAAGGCAAGTGTTTGAATTTTTACTAATTGGAAAATATGCAAGTGTCACAAAAAACAATCAATGGGCGAATAATTGGTTTGAAAGTTATCAATTCAATGTTTATGATAGAATAATAAAGTTGCTTGCAAAACCTAAAAAAGAAAATTTACATAATTACTGGATTATAACTTGTCGACAAACTCATGCTACAAGTAGTTCTCACCAAATAGGATTATCGTTTAAAAATAATAGAGAACAGACTTTTTTGAGTTACAATTTCATCCTATTGCTACTCAGATGTAATTACCATCTTATTTCTTCTTGTATACTAAATAATCGACTGAGATATCGATCAGAATATTATGGTGATCATAAAAAAGAAAACATTGTTGCAAGGGCAAGTGCGAAGAAAATTATTAAAGAAATTGAAAGTATTTTTTTAAAGCCAGGAACCGATTTAATGAAAGATTATCGAAGTAACTGGATATTTAAGAAATGATGGGTTAAGTAATAGTTTAAAAACGTAGAGACAAGGCATGCCTTGTCTCTACAAATATGCTGTATCTAAAATTTACGCTCCCGGTTCCTGATTTTCAGGACGTAGGCTACGCACCGTTTTACCAGCCTGCCACATTTCGCTTTCCCTAAGTTCGGTTAGTTCGGCATCCAGTTTCACCCGGTAATCAGACTGGCTGTTGCTGTCGATAGAACGCTGAGATTCTTTACCAGCAGCTACGCTTTCATACAATTCTGTAAATACGGGTTTTGTTGCGTCACGGAATTTCTTCCACCAGTCCAACGCACCCCGTTGAGCAGTAGTAGAGCAGTTGGCGTACATCCAGTCCATACCATTTTCCGCCACCAGAGGCATCAGACTTTGAGTCAACTCTTCTACCGTTTCGTTGAACGCTTCAGAAGGCGTATGACCTTTGCTCCGCAACACATCGTACTGAGCAGCAAAAATACCTTGGATGGCACCCATCAGCGTACCACGTTCTCCGGTCAGATCACTATAAACTTCTTTCTTAAAATTGGTTTCGAATAAATAACCGGAACCAATGGCAATGCCCAGTGCAATCACCCGATCCCAGGCTTTTCCGGTTGCATCCTGAAAAATGGCATAAGAACTATTTAAGCCACGGCCTTGTAAAAACATACGACGCAATGATGTACCAGAACCTTTTGGTGCAACTAAAAACACATCCACATCTGGCGGCGGAACGATACCTGTTTGCTCATTGAACGTAACACCGAAACCATGAGAGAAATACAATGCTTTACCCGGCGTCAGGTGTTTTTTTACGGTTGGCCAAAGGGCAATCTGGGCAGCATCAGAAAGTAAGTAACAAATGATCGTTCCTTTTTCAAGCGCTTCTTCAATTTCGAAAAGCGTTTCGCCGGGCACAAACCCATCCCGAACAGCTTTGTCCCAGGTCTTGGAATCTTTACGCTGACCAACGATTACGTTGACACCATTTTCCTTTTGATTTAATGCCTGGCCGGGGCCTTGCACACCGTAACCAATCACGGCCACGATTTCGTCTTTTAAAACTTCCTGAGCCTTACTAAGCGGGAATTCTTCCCGTGTTACGACGGTTTCTTCTGTTCCGCCAAAATTGAGCGTTGCCATAGTTGTTTAATTGTGGGCCTCATTCCCGGCATTGAAGGCACAGGTTCCGAGGTGCTGTTTTCAAAAAAGATTTTGAAGATGATTAATATTTATAGTTCCTGCGAAATCATCACGGCATGATGATTCGACTTTTTTCTTTTATGGGCTTCACCTATTGAATAAGTATAGAGCGACAGTGGCCATGGCACCGTTGAAATGATAGCTACTATTGGGCTATCCTTCTACTTTCTAATGCTTTTTGCTGCTCCCAAACTTTCTTACATCGCAAACACTTTCGCCCCTTGATTCAAATATTCATTTTCCACATTGTCCGGTGCCGGTTCAGTCAGCTCAAACTCTTTCACCTTTTCGTGGAAACCCTTGTTTGCCTTAATAATTGCAATACGAGCACTGCGTACAAATTCTATCAATCCAATAGGCTCCAAAGCCGTAATCACCGCATCAATTTCCTCCCGATGACCGGTGGCTTCAAACACGGTATAGTCTTTCCGAATTACCACTGCTCTTGCACCATATTTATGCAGCAACCGTTCTACCTGCATTTTTTCCGCAACGGCATCAGTGGGCACTTTAAACAAAGCCATTTCCTGCCAAACGATTTCGCTTTCATTGTTGAAGTATACTTTTAATACGCCAATCTGCTTTTCAATCTGGCGGCATACTTTCCGAATCGTTTCCTCTGATTCATTCAGCACAATCGTAAATCGAGAAATATTGGGCACTTCCGAAGGTGATGTATTGAGACTGTCAATGTTCAACTTACGCCGGGTGAAAATAATGGCAATGCGATTGAGCAATCCCACCTGGTTTTCCGTGTATATCGTTATCGTGAATTCCTGCTTCATTCCACACACTTTGAATTTATCCTGAAAGGGTCTGACTTATACCAGCCAAATCAAGAAAGTGAAAAATAGATTCTGTAACCAAACGTCGGTAGTAGCTTAATAGTAGTACTTCATTTCAACGGTGCCATCGCCACTTCAGTCCAATTTGTACTCAATAGCTCGGCCCATAAAGAACCCTTAGAAAATGCTACCCATGACATTTGATTTTGAGGTGTGAGTCAGATGCTTTCAGCATAAAATACAATGGGTGTGTTTATATCTCTTCCTTCGATAAAACTATCTCCGAAACGCCTCTACCCTGCGGTACCATCGGGAATACATTGTTTTCCTTGCCCACCATCACTTCCAGCAAATAAGCGCCATTGTGATCCAGCATTGTTTTGAGAGAAGATTTTAATTCTGCACGGACATCCACTTTTTTACCATCAATGTAGTAGCCCTTTGCTACCTGTATATAATCCGGGCTGGTAATGTTTACGAAGGAGTAACGCTTTTCGTGAAAAAGCTGCTGCCATTGGCGCACCATGCCGAGGAACTGGTTGTTGAGAATGACAATTTTTACCGGGGCGCCAAACTGCATGATGGTTCCCAATTCCTGAATGGTCATCTGTATGCCGCCGTCGCCGATGATAGCGATGGTAGGCCGGGTTGGATCGCCGTAGGAGGCACCGATGGCAGCGGGGAGGCCAAAGCCCATAGTACCCAAGCCGCCGCTGGTGATATTGCTTTTGCTCTGGTTGAATTTAGCGTAGCGACAAGCCACCATTTGATGCTGACCCACATCGGTTACGATGATAGCATTGCCGCCGGTCAGTTCGTTAATTGCATCAATTACTTCCGCCATACTTAGTACTTCATCCTTCGGGTGCATCTCGGGCTGAATTACTTTTTCCTGCTCTTTGGCATCACAATCCCGGAAGCGTTGCAGCCAATCGGTATGTTGCTTTTTGTCAACGAGACTGGTTAGCAGCGGCAAGGTTTCTTTACAATCGCCCCAAACCGGCACGGTTGTCTTTACATTTTTGTCAATTTCGGCCGGGTCTATATCAAGGTGAATAATCTTTGCCTGCTTGGCGTATTTATCTAGGCGACCAGTTACCCTGTCGTCGAAACGCATACCGATGGCAATCAACACATCACATTCATTGGTCAGTAGGTTGGGGCCATAGTTACCGTGCATCCCCAACATACCTACGTTTAGTGGATGCTCGGTTTGAATAGCCGAAGCACCCATAATTGTCCATGCCGCAGGAATACCGCTTTTCTCAATAAAGGATTTAAACTCCTGCTCGGCTTTTCCGAGGATAACGCCTTGCCCCCAAATGACAAACGGACGTTCGGCAGCATTAATCAGTTTCGCTGCTTCTTCTACATATTCCTTACGAACTGTTGGTTTTGGCCGGTAGCTACGAACATGCTTGCAAGGCGTGTAACCTTTATAATCGAACTTTTGAAGTTGGGCATTTTTAGTAATGTCAATCAGCACCGGGCCGGGGCGACCACTACCGGCTATGTAAAAAGCTTGTGCTAAGATGCCGGGTATTTCTTCGGCATCTGTTACCTGGTAATTCCATTTGGTAACAGGCGTTGTAATATTAATTACATCCGTTTCCTGGAAGGCATCGGTGCCCAGCAAATGTGCAAACACCTGACCGGTGATGCACACCAGCGGCGTGCTATCAATCATGGCATCAGCTAAGCCGGTGACCAAGTTAGTGGCGCCGGGGCCACTTGTTGCGAACACTACGCCGGTTCTGCCACTCGTACGGGCATAGCCTTGGGCGGCATGAATAGCACCTTGCTCGTGCCGGACGAGGATATGTTGGAGCTTGTCGTTATAATCGTACAGGGCATCGTAAATAGGCATAATGGCGCCGCCGGGATAACCGAAAACGGTTTCCACTTTTTCTACGATAAGTGCTTCCAGCACTGCCTGCGAACCAGTGGCTTCGCCTGCGGGGCGGATAGCAGTCTCCGGTTTGATGTAATCTTTCACCGATACTGGTGTTGACAGGTCGGTGTTCTCAATTAAACCTGTTTCTACTAATTCTTCTACTAACATAATAACCAATTTTTGCTGGTTTTTAAATGATGTGTTTGTGTGATGTTTCAATTCGTGAAGTTCTGTTTGTCACGTTTTATGCTCTTCAAAGTTTTCGCCACTTGCCCCGGCTTGTTTCCTCACATGCCGGAATTTGGGAGATAAAAATTTCCACCGTGGGGTTTCCGGTTTTCCAACCCTGCGGGCTCGCTTCAATCTTCCTGCTCGTGTTGGTTCTTCTTTCTTTGTCTTGAAACAAAGAAAGAAGCAAAGAAAATTCAAGAGAAAACGCCAATGCCTCCGGCGGCTTTTCTCAGGCCTACGCCTCTCCAAAGTTTATCAGCGCTATATTTTACTTTTTAACTTCTAGTCCTTTCACTTCTTCGGTTCAAAATCATTCTCTGAGTTCGTTTTCTTTTATGCAATGTTCCCAAAGTATGTTTTGAGCTTTTTTACTCTGCCATTTTTCTCTCTAACAATTGCCTTTCAAAATCCTGTTCATCTTTCCATCTTGTAAATCCTGATTCAGACAATCTTCGCTTCTATAAAGCTCAATAGTAGTACAACACTTGAACGGTGCCATCGCCACTAATGTCCTTTTCTTATTCTATTGCTGGGCCCACAAAAAACACTTTCGAAGAACTGACCCGTGATGGGAAACCCGGCAAAGTCAGACTAGTGTAGGTTTGGGTTCCGGTTCGTGTCTTCAGCACAGGTGTTCGGAAGAAATCAGGTGATATTTTTTGATAATACACCGTACAGTCT
>CAXTDG010000182.1:0-8391 GCA_964242675.1 uncultured Chitinophagaceae bacterium | reverse complement strand
GGGTGGCACCGTACGGGTAAGAGTAAACAACAAAACTATTGGGGCAAACAAGCAGTACCAGTATCGTTTTGCCGTGTATAAAAGCAATGTGGCCGGTACGCTGCCCTTCAGCACGGTTGTAAGTACCGGGCAAGTAGATTCGACCCTGGCGCAGGGGCTGAGTTTTGTAGTAGCGAACCCTTCGGGTTATTACTGCAATGGCGGATCGGCAGAAGTAAGTTTCTACCGGGAACCTTGCAACGCAGTAGCCGAACGATATTATGTAATAGTAGAAAATACAAACACTTACCCTGCTGATTACTCCGGTATGCAGCCCAATAGCCAAGCCGAAGTTTCTATCTTAATTGATTCGGTAAATTCCATAGCGCCCCGGTTCGATCATTATTCGCAGGCAGGTACTATTCCAGCCTTAGGGCCTGGCACTTTTACCGGCCCTACCGATAATTATAGTTGTGCCACCCGTGATGTACCTGATCCGGTATATGGTAGTCTTACCACCTGCACCAAAAACCTGTGGTATAAGTTTACCAATACCGTTACCGGCAATATTCAGTTCAGGGTAATGATTGGCAATAATAATTACTACGATTATCAGAATATCCAGTTGCTCCGGCAGGTAATTCCCGGAGATTCTACCGCCAATGGATTACAGTATATGCCATACGCTACTACGGTGTATGATGCAAATAACTATTGGGGGCAAACCTGCATTACCCCTGGTACTTACTACCTGCTATTGCCAGGCTGCAGCCGGGTGGCTGAATATGTATACCCACAGATAAAAATTGTAGAACAGGCGGGTGATTTTTGTACTGCACCAGTAGTGGCACCCGTTAGCGGTACTGGCCAGGCCACGGCTACCGTAACGGTGAACTGCCATACCATTGGTACCGATTACGGCGAATTTAACCCTACACTTACTTGCCCTGCAAATACGACTACCAGCACTTACAAATCGTCGTGGTTCAGGGTAGATATTACCGGTACTGATACGCTGGATATTACGGCTTACCTCAATGAAAATACATCGGCCAGTTCATCGCAGATAAAGTACCGGATGATGACCGGCAACTGCGGTGCCATGCAGGAGCAAAGCTGTGTGCAGGATGCCCTTACGCAGAATACTTATAAATGCCTTACGCCGGGCAGTTATTTCTTCCAGGTATTTACCCCGCTCAATGCTACCGGCACTATTGACCTGAAGCTAAGTGCTGTACGGCACGCCGATACCTGTGCCCCGGTAAACAACTGCCTGGCCAATGCCAACTTCCAGCCGCAGTTTGATTGCACCACCGGCGATTCGGTTCGGTTTGTCAACTATTCTACCTACGGAAATGCCATACAGTATAGCTGGAATTTTGGCTACAACGGGCAAACGTCTACGGCAGTGTCGCCTTCTTTCTTTTACCCGGCACTGCCCAATGCTGCTATTTACAATGTTACCCTCACTTCTACCAATACAGGTTGTGGCGGGCAGGGCAGCGTAACTATACCGGTTACCATACCCGGCAGGCCTTATGTAAATTTAGGCAGAGATACCAGTCTGTGCAATGGTGGCAGCATTACCCTTAATGCTACCAGCCACACCGGTAGCACTTACCTATGGAGCACCGGTGTTACTACGCCAACCATTACGATAAGTAATACCAGCGGAAATATTAATACCTACTCAGTAAGAGTTACTTACAACGGCTGCATCAAACGGGATACCATCAAGGTTTTCATTAACCCCATCATTGGCCGAAATCAGGGTAAAGTGTTTTGTGGTAACGATTCGGTGCAGCTTTCAGCTTATCGTGGCTATGGAGAAACCTATTTATGGAGTAATGGATTGACAGCAAACGCCATTTACGCCAGTACACCCGGCACCTACTATTGCGATATAACGCTGAACGGTTGTGTAAAACGAGACACTTTCAACGTAACAGGTGCTAATTTTTCTTTTGGGCCTGATACGGCAGTTTGCCTGCGGCCTGATCTTCCGTATGTATTGAATGCTACTACCACTGGTGCCACAGGCTATTTATGGAGCAATAACACCACCGCAGCTACGCTAAATGCAACAGCCCCCGGTCAATATTGGGTACGCATCAACTTCGGCACTTGCTTCGTAAGGGATACGATTAACATTGCTGTATTGCAACCGGTAGTTCGCAACTTGGCCGCCACGCTTTGTGCCGGACAATCGTACACTCTGCCTAACGGAACCGTAGTAAATACCGGCGGTATATTCCGGGATACTTTGCGAAGTGTACGAGGTTGTGATAGTGTCATTACTACCACCACTATTACCTTAAAAACAGTAACCCGACTAAACATAACAGCATCCATTTGTCAGGGGCAAACTTATACGCTACCATGGGGGGCAACTGTAGCAAATGCAGGTATATATGGCGATACCCTTCGGAGCCCGGCTGACGGTTGCGACAGTATCATTCGAAACGTAACGCTTATTGTTAGTACGGTCAGGTTTACCAACATCAGCGCTGCTCTTTGCCCTGGCCAAAGCTATACGCTGCCATCCGGAACGGTGGTAAACACTGCGGGTATTTATCAGGATACAATACGATATACCAACGTTGGGTGCGATAGTCTTATCAGCATTATAACGCTGGCTGTAGGTACACCTACCCGCATTAGCCAAGCGGTGGTTATTTGTGCCGGGCAAAACTATACGCTACCCTCTGGCATAACTGTGTCGGCAGCAGGTGTATATGCCGATACATTGCGAAGCAGCTTTGGCTGCGATAGCCTCATTACCACCATTAATCTTGCGGTACGAACTATACGGCTAGATACGGCTACAGCCCGTATTTGTGCCGGGCAATCGTATATCCTGCCTTCAGGATTAGTGGTAAATACTACAGGCAATTATCGGGATACATTGCGATATGTAGCCGGCTGCGATAGCCTGATTACTACCGTTAACCTTACGCTGAGAACAATCGAAACAAGAACGCTGAACCCAAGTATCTGTGCCGGTCAAAATTATACGCTGCCCAACGGTAGTGTTACAAGTACAGCCGGTGTTTATTACGATACTTTACGTTATGCTTCCGGTGGTTGCGATAGTGTGCGGCTCACCATTAACCTAACGATAGGCAGAACCGATACGGCTACCATTAGCACAGCCATTTGTGTCGGTGGCACTTACACGTTGCCATCGGGTATGGTGGTAAATACACCGGGTATATACCATGATACGCTACGGCATGTAGCAGGTGGCTGCGATAGCATTCGGTATGCTATACAAGTAACAATAAGGCCCACGGTAAGAGCTACAAGAACGGCAGCAATTTGTGCTGGTCAAAGCTATACTTTGCCATCGGGCACAGTTGTAAGTGCCGCAGGTATTTACCAGGATACGGTACGATATACCGCTGGCTGCGATAGCCTGATTGCTGCTTATACCATTACTGCCAATGCTGTTTTAAATAGAAGTCTGGCTGCGGCTATTTGTGCGGGCCAAAGCTATACACTACCTTCTGGTACCATTGTAAACAGCAGTGGTATATATAGCGATACACTACGCTATGTGGCTGGTTGTGATAGTGTGATAACAACTGTGAATATACAGTCGAGGCCAGTTAGCAATACGGCACTTTCGCCAGCTATTTGTGCCGGGCAGAGTTATACGCTGCCCTCAGGTATAGTAGTAAATACAACTGGTACCTATCGGGATACCCTGCATTATGCAAGTGGCGGTTGCGACAGTATTCGTTATACCGTCAATCTTACCATCAAACCAGTGGTGTTGAACAATCTTTCTGCTTCCATCTGCGCTGGCCAATCGTACACCTTACCATCGGGAGCAGTAGCAAACACTAGCGGAATATATCGGGATACCTTGCGTTTTGCTGTTGGTGGCTGCGATAGCCTTATTACTACTACAACACTTACAGTTAGGCCTTTGCTGCGGCGGGCTATGGCTGTTGCTATCTGTGCCAGGCAACCATATACTTTGCCATCCGGCACAGTAGTAAATGCAGCCGGTACTTACCAGGATACCGTTCGCTACATAACAGGTTGCGATAGCATTATCAACACCATTACATTAAGGGTTAATACGGTTACATCAACAAGCCAGTCCGCCACAATTTGCCAGGGGCAGGTATACACATTACCTTGGGGTGGTGCAGCATCAGCCGCCGGAACCTACAGCGATACGCTGCGGGGAAGTACTGGCTGCGATAGTATCATTACCCATATTGTGCTTGCCGTCAGGCCCCGACCAGCCATGGGCATCAACCCGGTTGCGGCCAGTGTGTGCAAAGGTGATAGTATAAAACTAACGGCCTATGGTGGCACAACTTACAACTGGATACAGGGCAGTGGCATTCTTACTCCGGCAATGGCAATCACCTGGATACGTCCGCAGGCAAGCGGTCCTTACCGGGTAGCCATTTACGACCCGGTTTGTAATCTCACCGACACTTTTCAATCGGTAGTAACGGCTAACCCGCTACCGGCCATCACTATTACCAAATCGAATGAGGTGACGTGTATGCAAGGATCTTCGCAGTTAATAGTCAGAGGTGGTAGCAAGTACAGTTGGTGGCCTGCAACCGGGCTAAATAATACAGCGGTTTCTAACCCGCTGGCGGCTCCGGGTAGTACTACTGTTTACCACGTAAAAGCGCTTTCGGACAAAAACTGTAGCGCAGAAGATAGCATTGAAGTAAAGGTGATTAAAGGGGATGTGGGGAATGGATTCTTAGTGCCAACAGCTTTTACACCTAATGAGGATGGTAATAATGATTGCTTTGGAATTAAGAATTGGGGCGCTGTTACCAACCTGCAATTCAATGTGTACGACCGTTGGGGCCTGCTGGTATTCAGCACTACAGATGCCGCTAAATGCTGGGATGGAAAATACAAAGGCCAATTGTTAGATCCTGCGGCTTTTGTGTACATCATTTCTGCCACTACCATCTGCGGACCGGTACAGCGCAAAGGAACAGTAGTTCTGATCAGGTAATAATCATAAAAGAAAACAGGCAAAAAGCAGCAGGAAAATCCTGCTGCTTTTTTTATTCCATCCTGAATCTGGTTAGTTGAATAATTACTGTCTGAATTGTTCTGCAAATCACTTTACAGTTGAAATGGTTGCTGTTAGATTGTAATTATTCTAAACTTTAAACGATTGCTGTCATGATAAACAATTCACGTCGCCAGTTTCTGCAAAATGCAGGGTTGGCTGGTGCTGGTGTAGTAGTTTCTAAAATGGGATTTACGGCCAGTAGTTACCGCCGCATTATTGGTGCCAACGACCGGGTTCGGGTTGGCGTAGTAGGCTTTAGCGACCGCCATAAGGCCACCCATATTCCCTGCTTTATGAATCATTACAAGGAACTGAATTTTGATTTAGTAGCAGTATCCGATATCTGGAATAAACGCCGGGAAGAAGGCGCTGCTGTTTGGAAAGAAAAGATGGGCCATGATGTAATTGCCTGCCGCAATAATGAAGAGATGTACGATAAAAAACTGGTGGATGCGGTATTCATCAGCACGGCAGATTTTCAACATGCGCTGCATACAATCGAAGCGGTAAAAGCAGGTTGTGATGCCTATGTAGAAAAGCCTTTTGCCGAAACGATGGAGGATAACCGGGCTGCTTTGAAAGCCGTAAAAGCCAGCAGCCAGATTGTACAGATCGGATCGCAAAGAAGAAGCGGATCAAACTATCAGGCGGCTAATGAATTCATTCGTTCGGGTAAGTTTGGACCAATAACGATGGTAGAACTTACCTGGAATGTAAACCAGCCAGGCCGCTGGCGTAGACCAGCAGTAGTGCCTCTTTTAAAAGAAGAAGATACCGATTGGAAACGCTTCCTCATGAACCGTCCCAACGATTCATTTGACCCTCGTAAATATTTAGAATTCCGCCTGTTCTGGCCTTATTCTTCCGGACTACCAGGCCAATGGATGAGTCACCAGATTGATACGGTGCATTGGTTTAGTCAGTTACAACATCCCCGTAGCGTGGTAGCCAATGGCGGCATTTATCAATGGAAAGACGGCCGTAAAAACTGGGATACTATTTCTGCTGTTTTTGATTATGGCCCAATGGATAAACCAGAAGATGGTTTCCAAGTAACGTTCTCGTCCCGCATGAATAATGGAGACGAAAACCCGGCGGAGATTTATTACTCCAATGGTGGTGAATTAAATCTGAATACCAATAAAGTTTCGCCAAAAGGCGGCCTTACAGAAAAGATGGCCAAAGCAATGGATATGCAGCCATTTTTGCTGCCCGATATGAGCCTGTCGGAAGTGGAGAAAGTAGTGGTATCTGCCAATACCGGCGGCGATAAATTGACCTCCAACCATGTACGCAACTGGATGGAATGTGTACGTAGCCGCCAACAACCCCATGCACCTGTAGAAGCAGGTTACAGCCATTCCATTGCCACCATTATGGCCAATGCTGCCGTACATACTGGAGCCAAAGTAACCTTCGATGAAGGCAAGCAGGAAGTAGTGGCGAATGGTAAGGTATTTAAATATTAAGAAGCCTCCCCAAACCCCTCCAACGGAGGGGCTATAAAACCGTAATATTTTTAATCACCCTCAAATTATTTAAATTGTCATCCTATACTTCTTCGCTACAATCTTCGCATAAGCCTCTCCGTTGGAGGGGGTTGGGAGGCCTAATTCTTCTAGCAGCATTGCTATTCGGAGCATTTGCGAATGCTCAAAATAGTTCTAGTGTAAAATTGGTAAAAGACCCAAAAGCAAATAAGATTGATGTCATCATCGGCAAGCAATTATTTACCAGTTTCCTTTATCCCGATACTTTGGAAAAGCCGGTGTTGTATCCTGTTTATACGCTAAGCGGAACGGATGTGACAAGAGGTTTCCCGCTCAATCCGAAAGCTGGTGATCCCACTGATCATCCGCATCATATTGGTATCTGGTTCAATTATGAAAACGTGAATGGCCTTGACTTCTGGAATAATTCTTATGCCATACCCAAAGAAAAAAAGAGCCAGTACGGCTGGGTAAAAACGGATAAGATTGTCGAAATGAAAAGCGGTGATAAAGGCACACTGACTTATCATGCAAACTGGATAAATCAAGCAAATGAAACCTTGCTGGAAGAGAATACAAAACTGGAATTTAGCGAAGTAGGACACAAAAGAGTCATTGATCGAACCACTACATTAACCGCTAAGATAGATGTAAAATTTACTGATGCTAAAGATGGTTTTCTGGGAATGCGACCTGCACATGAACTTCAACTCCCCACCGATCAGGATCAAAAATTTACAGACGATAAAGGCAATGTAACTGTTGTAAAAGGTGGTACCGATAAAATAGCTAACGGTAACTACATCACTAGCGAAGGCAAGATGGGAAATGATGCCTGGAGTACCCGTGCCGCCTGGTGCAAGGTGTACGGAAAAATGGGAAGTGACTCCATTTCTGTTGTTATTATTGACCATCCTTCTAACCCTAATTATCCTACCTTTTGGCATGCAAGAGGCTACGGTTTATTTGCCGCCAATCCGCTAGGTGAAAAGATTTTCACCAACGGCAAAAGCGAAAAGAACCTAACCTTAAAACCCGGTGAATCGGTAACCTTCCGCTACCGCATTGTAGTGGACGAAGGCAAAAATTCAATATCGAATGAACAGGTGGACAAGTTTGTGAAGGGATTTGTAGGAAAGTAAAGGCAGCTATCTTATAGGAATGCTATAGATAACCGTATTTATTCTAAAATAAAACAGCTACAGTAGATAGTATCTATTGCGGCTGTTTTTATAACTCGATTCTCTTTTAAACTAAATAGATTATTTACTGGTTTCAATTACTTGTTTGAAACTCTTTAAATCGCTTTGAATCATAGAAGCAAAAGTGCTGTTGAGCAACTTAGCTGCCAGTGCACCCAATGGACCTGCTGGTGGGTTGTAAGTAATAGTAGCATGTACTTCAGTTGCTAAACCGCCTGGTACATCTACAAAAGTTACTTCTCCCGTGTTCTCTACAGAAGCGCCTGGTACCGAAGCCCAGCGAATCAGCTCGCCTTCTTTTTCTTCCAGTATCTCGGCATCCCACTCCAGTTTGCCAATCACATCATTTATCTGTGCCTCCCAATGCGACCGGGTGGGCAGAACTTCTTCTACTTTCTTTAAGTGCTTCATAAACAGTGGTAAGTTTTCCAGCTTGCGCCAAAAACTGTACACTTCCTTCTTTGGTACATTTACTACTACCGTTTCCTTAATTGTAATAGCTCTTGCGGCTGTTGGGCTGGTATCAGCAGTATTTTTACCCATCATCTGGTAAGCAGGGCAATGGCCTGTAAGCCCACGGCGCAATAGCAAACCTCCAACTACAGCTTGTAAAATAGCTCCTACCGGATGTTTTATAATTCGGCTCAATCCAAAAATC
>CAXTDG010000181.1:0-8397 GCA_964242675.1 uncultured Chitinophagaceae bacterium | reverse complement strand
CCTCTATACCTTCTATAATAAAGTCAACTGTTTTACTGGCTGAAAAATAAGTGAGCACTGCATACAGCGCCGTTTCAATATTAATGATGTAAGCTGCCACTGAAAAGATAAGAATGTTGAACAGCAGGATAATATCGCCAATCGTAACGCCTAGTTTTTTACTTAGGTAGATAGCCAGCACTTCGGTACCATCAATCACTGCTCCGCCCCGCATGCTAAAACCAATACCAGCACCCAAAAATGTTCCGCCAAAAACGGCAATCAGCAATTTGTCGCTTGTAATTAGCGGCATTGGCAGAAGCCCCACACATACCGAAAGGCCAGCAATAGCAAAAGCGGTACGTAGTGCAAAGCCTTTACTAATGTGTCGGGCAGCAATAAAAATGAAAGGTGCATTGATAGTAATTAGCAGCAAAGGGAAATACCACTGCGTAATTTCATTGATAAGCAGTGAAATACCTGTAGCACCACCATCCAGAAAATTATTAGGCAGTAAAAAACTTTTCAACCCAAATGTAGCCGATAAAATACCCAGCAGGATAAACACAGCACTCCGGATATCATTTTTCAATGAAATACGCCCTTGGTAGCGCTGCTTGGCAACCCTGTATGAAACGGGTGCCGGTGCATTTTTCTTCTTCGATAAAAATTGGTCAGACATATTCTATTAGGCTTTGAATGAAAAATAAGGAAAATGCCGGGCATGCTGCTTTATCTAACAGGATTCTAATTGGTTGAAGAATAAGGATGGCCTGTTTTATTTTTAGAATGATCAGCATTCTTAATCTCATTCATTCATCATTTCATTTCATAGCAATCCCTTTTTGCTGGCAACTACTCAAAGGCTTGCAAATGTTTATTGCTTGATAATAATAAACTGCCTGCTTTTTGCAAACCGTCATTCTGCTATGGTAAACGAAAAAACAAGTTCCTGCCCCAGAGTAGTAATAGTTGGTGGTGGCTTTGGCGGCATTGAGTTATCTAAACACCTGCAGGATAGTCGGGTAGAAGTAATGCTGGTGGACAGGCATAATTATCACACCTTCCAGCCCCTGCTATATCAGGTAGCAACCGGAGCGTTGGAAGCAGAAACAATCACCTTCCCGGTGCGTCGCATATTTCAGAATCATAAAAATCTAAACTTTCAGTTGGCCGATGTGCTAAAGGTGAATCCTGAAAAAAACACTATTGATACCAGTGTGGGGGAAATTGCTTACGATTACCTGGTGCTGGCTACGGGTGCAGTTACCAATTTTTTCGGAGATGCAAAACTAGAGCACTTCTGCATGGGCATGAAGTCGGTGCCGGAAGCGCTAAACCTTCGGAGCATGATTTTGCAAAGCCTCGAAAGCGCTGTTATTGAAAAAGACCCGGTAGAAAAAGAGGAGATGATGACCTTTGTGCTGGTAGGTGGCGGCCCTACTGGTGTAGAATTGGCTGGTGCATTAGCCGAGTTTAAAAATCATATTTTGAACAAGGATTATCCTACCTTAAAACCAGAAGAAATGCGGGTTTTTCTGGTAGAAAGTAAGCCTATAGTATTAGGCGGGTTTTCTGATAAAGCTTCGGCTAAAGCCAAAAAATACCTGGAAGATTTTGGGGTAACCGTTTTCAACGGCGTACGGGTGAAAAGCTTCGATGGAGAAACACTTACCATAAACAATGGAACCATTATCAAAACCAGAAATGTACTATGGACTGCTGGTGTGGCCGGCGAGTTTCCTGAAGGTATTTCACCAGATACGGTAGTAAGTGGCCATCGCCTGCAAACAGATGAGTACAACCAGGTAAAAGGTTATAAAAACATTTTTGCCATTGGCGATGTAGCCGCTATTATTTCTACAGAAACACCCAACGGCCACCCAGGTGTAGCACCGGTGGCTATGCAGCAGGGGCGCCATTTAGCAAAAAATATCTTGTCAATAGTAAGCGGTAAACCTTTGCAACCCTTTAAGTATCATGATAAAGGTGCATTAGCAACTATTGGCCGTAATAAAGCGGTTGCCGATTTGGGAAAATATAAGACACAAGGATTTATTGCCTGGATATTGTGGTGCTTTGTTCACCTGTTGTCTTTGGTAGGTGTACGCAACCGTATTATTGTTTTTATTGGTTGGATGAGTCGGTATTTCTCTTACAATGGAGCTACTCGTGTTATTGTACGCCCCTTCAACCGGGAACTGATGCGGGAAGACACAGCTGCAAAGTAATTTTTAAAAATTGGCAAAGTGCAATAAGCAAATTCACTTTGGAAAATCTTAGCTATCCCGTTCTTGTAGGGGGAATAACATACCTACAAAGACCCTCCTTCAACTAAAGACGATTCAACCATTTTTTCCTGAAATTCAGAATGGTCAGCCATACAGTGTTTCATCATTTCATAAGCTACACTTCCTAACTTATAGCCACTCGTTTCTACATAAGCTACTGTTGGATAATACAGTTCCGGATAAAAACCATCACTCATAGAAACAACACTTACCTCCTTTGGATACTTGATGTTAAGTTGTTGTAGCGCTTTCATAGTACCAACCAGTATTTCATCGCTCATGCAAAAAACGGCATCGGGCTTTTTCTTTTCTGAGAAATAACGCAGCGTTATATCCCTTGCTTCTTGTGAGGTAGCGGCGTTTTCAGTATGTAGCTGCACCTCAGGATGGCTACTACTAAAGCCCACAAAAGCTTCCCGACGAAGGCGAGACATAGCAAGCTGTTCGCTACCATATAGGGTGAGAATATTTTTCTTTCCTTTTTTTATTAGTGCATCAGCCGCTTGCTTAGCAGCCCCGGCATTGTCAATATACACTTTATTACAGCCATCTGTGTCCGGTACTTTATCAAAAAAAACAACCGGGATATCTAAATCAGCCAGCTTCTTAAAACCGCTCATATCATCACTACCTAAAGCAAGGCAGGCAAAACATCCCGCTACTCTGTTTTGACGATAGATTTTTAAAATATCCCGTTCGGTTTCAGCATTGTCGCCCGATTGCATTATAATTAAGGAATACCCTGCTTTCTGGCACTGCTCTTCAATAGCAGCCATAAAAGAACCATAGAAGGAATTAGAAACGGAAGGAACCATTAACCCAAAGACCCGGCTATTTTGTTTTCTTAAATTAATAGCGTTGGCATTGGGTTCATAATCCAGTACACCTGCAAGTTCTACAACCTTTTGCCGGGTACTTAAAGAAATATCCGGATGATTTTGTAGAGCACGGGAAACGGTAGAAATGCTTAGTCCAAGTACTTCTGAAATTTTTTTTAGAGTTACGTTCATATCAATTAGTAAAATGAATTTTCCACCGCAAACTGTATCGCAAACGTTTGCGTTGTTTAATCAAATTTAACAGGAAATTTTCGATCCAAATAAATTCCTACTTTTCCGCTGTCATTTTTTAATCAAACTGACCCTTATGAAATTACGATTGCTTGCGATCAGGCTCTGCCTGCTATTTGCCATTTTTTCCATTCCCCAACTATTGCTGGCCCAGCAAAAAACGATTACGGGCAAAGTTACGAGTGATACAGCTGGAGCGCCTTTAGCTGGTGTATCTGTTTCTGCGAAAGGTGGCCGAAATGCTACACAAACAAAAGCAGATGGTACATTTAGTATTTCTGTCCCTAATACAGTTAATACGCTTACCTTTTCATCAGTTGGATATGCTTCCAGAGATGTTTATATTTCAGGATCTAACCTGGATGTAACGTTAGTTCAATCAAAGGGTGAATCACTGAATGAAGTGATTGTGATCGGGTATGGTACTGCTACCAGAAAAACGGTTACCGGTTCTATTGCTTCGGTTAAAGCAAAAGACTTTAACCAAGGTGTAATAGCAGCTCCCGATCAGTTGCTTCAAAATAAAGTTGCAGGTCTTGAGGTGACTAATACAAGTGGACAACCAGGTGCTGCTACTACTGTGCAGATTCGTGGTAACTCTTCTATTCGCTCTGGTAATAACCCCCTTTATGTAGTTGATGGAGTACCATTAGACGGTGCATCTGCCCGTCCTAATATAGGTATTGCTTTAGGTGGTAGCAATCCCAATTCAAACCCGTTGTTATTTATCGATCCTAATAGTATTGCCCAAATTGATGTATTGAAAGACGCATCATCAGCTGCTATTTACGGATCAAGAGGCGCTAATGGTGTAATTGCCATTACAACCAAAAAAGCAACCTTAGGTCCTATACGGGTAGATGTAGGTGCTACTTTGGGTTTCAATGTGGGTTATATGAAAAAGTTTGAAAAACTGGATCATACACAGTTTAGACAAGCACTGGCAAAATACGGCTTAAACCAAGTAGTTTATTCTCCAGGTTTGGCTACCCTAGATGGTGGACAAAGTGTAGATGCATTGGATGCAATAGCACAGCATGGGCTTAACCAAAATTACTCTGTTGCTTTTGGTGGTGGAAATGAAACAGGACGTTTCAGAGCTGGTTTTTTGTTTTCCCGGACAGATGGTTTATTAAAAAAATCAGCCTTGGATAAATACTTGGCAACTTTAGGTGGTAATTACAAGTTCCTGGATAACAAGTTGACTTTCGACTTTAGCTTGATTGCTGGTAATTATGGAGAACAACTCACTGCTGTATCTAACAATGCTGGATCTGATGGTAATATGATCAGTTCTGCATTAAGCTGGAACCCTACCTATGCTTTTAGAAATGCAAATGGTCTATATAACTACCCTGCAAATGGTTCAGGAAATCCACTTGCATTTAGTGATGCTTTTAACGATAATAGTAGTGTGAATTCTGTACTGGGTAGCATTTCGGCTAGCTATAAAATTCTGAAAAATCTGGAGTACAAATTTTTGTACGGTATCAATCACAGTACAGGGTTTAGAAAACAGAGCATTGATGGTTGGATAACTGGTATTAGTGGTATATCTGGTATTGGATTAGCCGGTGTTGCTAATGCTGATCTTACATCAATGATTTTTACACATACTTTAGACTACAAAGTGCCTATTACTAAAAATATAAATCTGGATGCTATTGTAGGGTATGAATATTACAAGTCTGACTATGCTGGTGGACAAACATTAGGTAATGGATTTGCAATCAACTTAAGTGAAGCTACAAGAACCAATGTACTGTATACTGATGTAATGCAGAATGCAAAAACTGTAGCTACTTCAAGCTACCGGAATCCTACTACCGATTTACAATCTTTCTTTGGCAGGGCTACTTTCAACCTCATGGATAATATAGTAGTAACTGGAAGCCTAAGAGTTGATGGATCAAGTAAATTCGGAACAAATAATAAGTACGGAATTTTTCCAGCAGTAGGTGCCAGATGGATTTTAAGCAACGCAGGTTTTATGAAAGAACAGAAACTGTTTTCTAATCTTGCATTACGTGGTGCTTTTGGTATTACTGGTAACCAGGAATTTCCATCGGGTTCAGCTTCTGAGCGTTACAACTACAATACTTTTAGTACGTTCTTCCCTGTCACAAATGGTAATCCTGATCTTAAATGGGAAACTACCCAGTCTTTCAATATAGGAGCAGATTTCTCTTTCATGCGTGGTAAATTGTTTAGTTCACTAGACTATTATTACAAAAATACAAGCGAGTTACTGTATCAAGGTATTGCTATTGCGCCAGCAGGGGCAGGTGGAGAATTCAGAAATCTCCCTAATGGAAACTTGATTAATTCAGGATTTGAAGCTGTAGTAGGTTACACATTTGCAGATCGTAAAAACTTTGGTTTAGAAGCATCTATGAATGTGGCATATAATAAAAACTTACTGAAAAACTTCACCGATGCACTTACAGGCAGAGATATAATTATCTCTACAGCTACCGTTAGTGGTCAGGGTGTATCAGGTACATTGGCCCAGGTAATTACTAATAATCAACCACTTAATGCATATTATCTGAAGAGATTTGAGGGATTTGATGCAAGTGGCAATCAACAAATAGCCGTGAAGGATCCAAACCCATATTTAGCGGGAGATCCTAATCCTAAATGGTTAGGTGACCTAAGTACTGCTATCCATTACAATAAATTCAACTTGAATTTCAATTTTGGTGGATCATTTGATTTTCTGATTCTTAACAATACGGCTATTGCTATTACCAATATAGCAGGTATTGCAAATGGTCGTAATATTGACCTTAACGCATACAATTCTGCTGAAAAACCAACAAGTGGTGTAGGTGCTTCTGACCGTTTTCTGGAAAAGGGTGATTATGTAAAACTGAGAAATGCTACTTTACGTTATACGTTAGGTAACAAAGGAAGATATCTTAAGAATGTAAGTGCCTTTGTAAGCGGTAGCAATTTATTTGTAATTACCAAGTTTAGCGGTTTCGATCCTGAAGTGAACATTGATAAGACTGCCAATTCTTATCCTTCCCGTTCTATTGAGTATGTACCGTATCCAACACCACGTGTTGTTACTTTTGGCCTGAATTTCTCTCTATAATTAGCTAAACAAAATTGTTGCATATGAAAAATTTAAAAATATCTTTTAAAACCCTGTTGCTGCTAGGCACTATTGCTGGCGCAACAGGTTGTACCAAGCTGGATGAAAATTTAAATGGATCACTCACAAAAGCAGAAGTTACTGCTACATTAGGGTCAACAGGTACTGCGCTTTTGTTAAATGCAGCCTATGCAGATTTAGGTGGCCCTTTAACAAGCCAGGATTTGCTGTTCTCCCTAGAAGAAAATACATCAGACGAAGCCTTGGTACCCACCCGTGGTGGAGACTGGGATGATAATGGTGTTTGGCGTGTACTTCATGCTCATACCTGGAATGCAGACCATGCATATATACTCAATGTTTTCAATGCACTGAATAAAGCAAGCTTTGATGCTACTAACGTACTGTCATTTAACCCAACAGCAGCACAGGCAGCAGAAGCGAAATTTATTAGAGCATTGGTACTATATTACCAATTGGATTTGTATGGTCAGTACCCTATAAGAGAACCTGGTGAGGATGTTAGAAACCCTCCATTAGTACGTACAGGAGCAGATGCCATTAATTTTATCATTACTGAATTAACAGCAGCATTGCCTAACCTGCCAACTGCAAACGGTCCGGGAAGAGCAAATCCTGATGCTTGCAGAACATTATTAATGAAATGTTATCTGCAGAAAGGAGCCCTGATCAACCGTGCAGCTCCCACATTTGATGCAGCAGATATGAATCAGGTTATTACACTTGGCACTGCTATTATTAACAGTGGAAAATATGGGTATTCATCTAACTACTTTGATAATTTCGGACCTAACAATACTTCTACTGCTGCTCGGGAAGCTATATTTACCTATGTGAATGATGGCGGTGTTGCAGCTAATAATTCAGGTCCCGCTGCCCGTTGGAATATGACCCTGCATTATAATTCTTATACCCCGGTGAATCCAAATGCAGGATGGAATGGGTTCACTACTATAAGTGATTTTTATAACGCTTTTAATACTGGAACTGGTACAACAGCGTTTGGCCCGGCAGATACTTTATTAGATCCTCGTATTGGTGGCCGTTATTATGTTGGAGCAACAAATATTTCTGGTTTAAGGCCGGGTTTGCTAGTAGGGCAGCAATTCAATGAAGCTGGTGTTGCTCTAAAAGATCGTAAAGGAAATAACTTGGCGTATACCCCAACTATTGCTTCGGATATGAAGGAAACAGGTAATAATTTGGAAATTACTGGGATTCGTGTTGCAAAATACCCACCTGACTATGCTAATTATGGTAATCCTGCTGGAAATGATCTGATGATCTTTCGCTATCCGGATGTAGTATTAATGGTAGCTGAAGCAAGGGCAAGAACAAATGATCTTGCTGGTGCACAAACGATGGTAAATGCATTACGAACTGCTAGGGGTGCAGCGCCAATTACAGGAATGACCTTAGTGAATGCAAATAATGTTGAAGATCCCAAAACATTACTTGCCGAAAGAGGAAGAGAATTATATTGGGAAAGTGTAAGAAGAACTGACTTAATCCGTTTTGGTGTTTTCTTAAAACCATGGCAGTACAAAACATCAACAGATGCTAAAAATTTAGTTTTTCCAGTACCAAACCAAGCATTGTCTGTAAATCCTAACTTAAAACAAAATCCAGGCTACTAATTTTTAATAATAGTCTTACAGATACATTCCGAAAGGTCATTTTGAAAAAAATGGCCTTTCTTTTTTATATAAAATTGGTAGGTTGCAATAGGATTATTGATAAAATGAGACTGACTAAAAAGATTGCTGGCTTAAGTACTCTACTGTTGCTGTTTTCTTGTAAGCAAAAAGAAAAAATTGCGCCCCTTTTTCAATTAATGGATAGTACAACTACTGGTATCCATTTCAATAATGAAGTGGAAGACGGCAGTTTAGAAAACAGTTTTCTATTTCGCAATTTTTACAACGGCGGTGGTGTA
>CAXTDG010000180.1:0-8404 GCA_964242675.1 uncultured Chitinophagaceae bacterium | reverse complement strand
GATGCTTGGCGGGGGCGGAGATACTGCTAAACCATTTATCGTTTACACCAAAGCCAATTCCAGCAATATATCCACTCCTACCGTTCGGATGTTTATTCCGCCTGCGGCACCCATTGGACTAACTACCAAAGCAATCTCTAATTTTACCCCAACGGCTGTAACTGCCGGCGGAAATATTACAACTGACGGAGGTTTAACTGTTACAGAAAGAGGCGTTGTATTTGGCCCAACAGAGAACCCAACAACGGCTAATACAAAAGTGATGGATGTCTCGGGCGGGTTGGGTTCTTATTCCGTTTCGCTTACAGGGTTGACGCTGGCTACTGTTTATTATGCAAGAGCGTATGCTATTAATAGTGGCGGTACAACCTATGGAACCAACATCCGTTTTTCAACGCCTTACAATCCAGATGCAGCAGTATCTACACCTAAGCAAATGGAAAAATTAGATAGAGGATTAGTAGCGGTACGTACCGGTAGCAACGAAGTGTATGTTGGCTGGAGGCTTTTTGGTACTGATTCTGCCGCCATTAGTTTCAACGTGTATCGAGATGGTGTTAAGATTAATGTCACACCAATTACAACCTCAACTAATTATACAGATGCTACCTCAACCAATGGTATTTACACTATAAAATCTGTGTTGAATGGCGTAGAACAAAACATAGTCGGGCAAGCAACAGTATGGGCACAGAATTATTTAGATATTCCACTACAGAAACCTGCTGGAGGTACTACTCCTACCGGAGAAGCCTACACTTACAGAGCTAACGACTGTAGCGTTGGTGACTTAGATGGAGATGGTAAATATGAAATTGTTTTGAAATGGGACCCTACCAACTCCAAAGACAACTCACAAGGTGGCTACACCGGTAATACTTACCTGGATGCTTACAAGATGGATGGCACAAGGCTTTGGCGTATTGACTTGGGTAGAAACATAAGGGCCGGGGCACATTATGAAGATTTTATGGTGTACGACCTGGATGGAGATGGTAAAGCCGAAGTGGCTTGCAAAACAGCCGATGGAACCATTGATGGTGCAGGCGTAACCGTTGGTGACCCTGTTGCAGATTATAGAAATAGCAATGGTTATATTTTAGCTGGCCCTGAGTTTCTTACTGTATTTAATGGGCAAACGGGTGCTGCCATGGCTACTACTAACTATTTACCCGGACGAGGCAATGTTGCCGATTGGGGTGATACGTATGGTAATCGAGTAGATCGGTTTATAGCAGCAGTTGCTTATTTAGATGGGCAGCATCCAAGCCTGATTTTCGGACGTGGTTATTACACCCGTTTGGTAAGAGCCGCCTGGGATTGGCGCAATGGCCAGCTAACGCTTCGCTGGATATTTGATAGCAACAATGGTACTTACAACGGTGTATTTGCAGGCGATGGCAACCACCAAATGACGGTAGGCGATGCTGACGGCGACGGTAAACAAGAAGTGTTCAACGGCTCTAGTTCTGTAAATGATAATGGAAACGGATTTTGGAGCAACGATATGGGCCATGGTGATGCATTGCACATGAGTGATATGGATCCCGATCGTCCGGGCCTGGAAATCTGGCAACCTTATGAAAGCCCTGCTAGCAATGGAAATATAGGAGCCGCCTTAGTAAATGCAAAAACCGGTGAACGCATTTTTACAGTTGCCGAATCCTCCGCTGATGTGGGCCGTGCAATGGCTGCTGATATTGATCCACGGTATAAAGGTTACGAAGTATGGGCAGCCAGGGGTAACCTATACAGTTGTAAAGGGGTAACTATTGGAACAACTAAACCCTCTATGAACTTTGGCCTTTGCTGGCCTGCTGCTTCGCTACGACAACCGCTGGATCGAGCAACTATTCAGAAATGGCATTATTTAACCAGTACCAGACCAAACCTGCTTTCTCCAACAGATGTAGCATCTAACAATAGCACCAAAGCCACGCCTAACTTAAGTGCCGATTTGCTGGGCGACTGGCGGGAAGAAGTGATGTTCAAAACCACGGATGAAGAACATCTTCGCATTTATACCACTATCATTTCTACACCATACCGCATCTATACGCTGATGCATGATCCACAGTATCGGGTGGCAATTGCCTGGCAAAATTCGGGTTACAATCAACCGCCACATCCTGGTTTTTACCTGGGCGATAGCATGGCTCCTGCACCAACGCCTAATATTTATTATGCAGGTGATGTTGTTTTGCCTATAAAATTATTATCATTTGATGCAAAAGCAGCCGCAGATAAAGTAGCCTTGAACTGGCGTACGGAAAATGAAACAAACAATGAATTGTTCATAGTTGAACGCTCTGCTAACGGGCGGGATTATACACCTATTTATACCACCAAAGGCGCAGGTAATAGTAACCGAGTAAATGTTTATGCTGCTATGGACAATGCTCCAATTATAGGGGTCAATTACTATCGGCTAAAACAGACAGATGTAGATGGACATTTTACTTACTCTTCCGTAAGAACAGTGACCTTCAACGGTAAGGAAAATCTTCAGTTAGTTGTTTTCCCTAATCCGGTAACGAATGCTGTGCAGTTGCAGCTTTCCTCCAGTTCTACTGCTTCTGATTTACAGTTGCAGGTAAATACAGTTGAAGGAAAAAAATTGCTGCAGGCGAAAGGTTCTTTACAACAACTGAACACGGTATTGAACAGCAAAGTAAAATCTTTCAGTAAGGGAACTTATGTGGTGCAGGTAGTAGACCAAACGAAAACGTATACCACCAAAATAGTAAAGCAGTAAGATGACATGATGAAAATAGATGTAACATCTGTTTGTAGGGTAGATGTCATTGCTATAGCTATTACTTTCAAATGATCTTTAGAAGCGCCTTCATTAAACGAAGGCGCCTCTATATTGTAAATGAATTGTAGATATAATTAGTAGAACAATTAAGAAGATAAATGAAATTGGTATGAAGAAGTTACTGTTGTATTTAACCATAACAATGCTGTTTCAACAAACCATACCTGCACAGGACTACAAGCTTCCGCTATGGCCGGCAGGTAAAATTCCTAACTACCAGAAAACAGATGAAAAGGAGAAGTGGGATAGCGGAAAAGTAATTACGGTATCGCTGGTGCAAACGCCGGAAATAGCCGTGTATTTACCTACTCAGCAAACAGCAACGGGACAAGCAGTCATTATTTGCCCTGGAGGTGGCTATCGTTTTCTAGCTTATAATCTTGAAGGAACCGATGTCGCTTATTGGCTGGTTCAAAGGGTATTGCGGCCATTATATTAAAGTCTCGATTGCCAATTGCAAAGAGCAATATTACACCGCATCTTTCTCCCCTAATGGATGCCAAAAGAGCGATGCGAATTGTACGGGCAAATGCTGGGAAGTGGTTTATCAAAAAGATCAAATTGGTGTTATAGGCTTCTCTGCTGGCGGTCACTTAGCATCAACCCAAGCTACACATTTTGATGAAGGAAACAGCGCTGCTACCGATACCATTGAAAAACAAAGTTCCCGACCCGATTTTGCTATACTGGTGTATCCTGTTATTTCTATAAATAAACCCATTATGCACAGTGGTTCAAGAAATAATTTAATCGGCTCTAATCCTGATATTGCATTAGCCAGGTTATACTCCAATGAATTACAAGTAACGAAAAATACGCCGCCCACTTTTTTAATTCATGCAATGGATGATAAGGTGGTGCCGATGGAAAACAGTTTATTATTTTTTCAGGCAATGAAAGACAATGGTGTTACCGGCGAATTACATGTATTTCCCAAAGGTGGTCATGGTTTTGGATTAGGCCTGGGAAAAGGAGAGGCAGCCAAATGGCCAGACTTATGTATTGACTGGTTGAAAAGTTGGAGTGAAAAATAAAACTTAAGTTGAGTGAATGTTCGTTCCTTTTATTGCTTTATTTACAAACTTTATAAAACCATAACTAACCTGCACGTGGAGTGCCTAAACTTGCATTTGGCTAAAATTATAATAGCAGGTTATGAGGTAAGTGCTTATATAAAAAGTATTAAAAGGTAGTTATTTGCAACAGTCAAATTTGTCCACTCTTTACTTGAGTAAAATATAAAATTGTTTGTCAGATCTAGCATGAAAAAATTACTTCTTTTCAGTTGCTTACACATAATGTTTGCACTGTCGGCTTTGGCCCAAACGAAGCAAATTCAATACCTCAGTGGAAAGGGAAGCAGCAGCGCCGTTAACTGGGATTTCTATTGCACGGCTGGCAGACAAAGTGGTTATTGGACCAAGATTCCCGTTCCTAGTTGCTGGGAGCTGCAAGGTTTTGGTAATTACAACTATGGCCGTGATTATAAAACCTACGGTAAAAATTCCCGCTTCTTTGATGAAAAAGGCATGTATAAATATAACTTCAATGTGCCGGCCGCATGGAAAGGCAAGCAGGTGAATATTGTGTTTGAAGCCAGCATGACCGATACTGAAGTGAAGATCAATGGTAAATCTGTTGGGCCCATTCACCAGGGCGCATTCTACGAATTCAAGTACGATATTTCAGATAAACTAACCTACGG
This sequence comes from uncultured Chitinophagaceae bacterium, assembly GCA_964242675.1. Lineage (GTDB taxonomy): Bacteria > Bacteroidota > Bacteroidia > Chitinophagales > Chitinophagaceae > JAZKFT01. Next base: position 3,881 of record CAXTDG010000180.1, on the reverse strand, counting down.
CAAACCCAACTTGCTGGAAGTAACCGTAAGTAAGATGAGCGCTGATGCCAGCGTAAACAATGCAGAACGCCTTGCGGATTATTGGGTGTTTGGTGGCATTTTTCGGCCGGTATATCTGGAATCATTACCAAAGGAGAACATAGCGTATGTAGGAATAGATGCTAAAGCCGATGGAAGCTTTGCCATGCAGGTACATGCAAAAGGTATAACTGCTGGTCGCACTATTGTAGCCGATATTATTGATACAAAAGGTAAAGCAGTAGCAACTGTTAGCGGCAAAATAGCTGCAGGAGATTCTATTGCAACCCTCACTACCAAAGTAGCTAATGCGGCCCAATGGACGGCTGAAACCCCTAATCTTTACAAAGCCGTTGTTAGCTTAAAAGGAGCCACAGGAACCATTTATCAAACCTCCGAAAAATTTGGCTTCCGTACAATAGAAGTGCGTCATGGTGATGGCATTTATCTAAATGGTGTACAGATAAAAATGAAGGGTGCCAACCGGCACTGCTTCTGGCCGGAAACGGGTCGTACGCTGAACGATAGCATACAGTTGCTGGACTTCAATGCCATGAAAGAAATGAACATGAATGCCGTTCGGTGTTCGCATTATCCGCCCGATAAGAAATTTCTGGAATTGTGCGATTCACTAGGATTGTATGTGTTGGACGAGTTAGCAGGCTGGCAAAAATGGTACAGCAGTAAGGCTGGCGAACCACTGGTGAAAGAAATGGTGATTCGGGATCTAAATCATCCCAGCATTATTTTTTGGGATAATGGAAACGAAGGTGGTACCAATAAAGAACTGGATGATGATTTCGTAAAATGGGATTTCTCTCAACGACCGGTTATTCATCCACATCATCGGCCAGGCAATCAGTTCAATGGTATTGATTGTAACCACTACGAGGATTATTACAGCACACAAAAAATATTAGCCGATTCACTCATTTACATGCCAACAGAATTTCTGCATTCGCAGGATGATGGCGGTGCAGGTAGCGGCATAGCCGATTTTTGGGAACTGCACTGGCATGCAAAAAGAAGCGGAGGCGGCTTTATTTGGGCGCTGATAGATGAAGGAGTAGTGCGTACCGATTTCAATAACGTAATTGATGCCAACGGTCTTAATGCAAATGATGGCATCATGGGTCCGCACCGGGAAAAGGAGGGAAGCTTTTATGCCCTGCGGGAAATCTTTTCGCCGGTGCATATTGCTATGAAAGCGCTGCCTCAAAATTTTAGGGGCCAAATTTTGGTAGAAAATCGTTTTCATTTTACCAACCTGAATAAAGTAAAGTTTCAATGGGCATTGGTAAATTACCGCAAGCCCTGGGAAAGTTTTACGGGATATACGGTTATGCAAAAAGGGGCGGCAACTGCACCCGACATTACACCGCTGGATAGTGGATTTTTGGGCCTGGCTTTACCTGCTGATTTTAAAAATTACGATGCGTTGGTGCTGGTTGCAACTGGTGCAGATGGCAAGGAAATTTACAAATGGACCTGGAAGGTGCGGAGCAATGAAGCCTTGTTAGCTGGTGTGCTGAGCGATAGCTCTGCTGTTGTAAAAGTTTTCGAAACAGACTCTACTTATGTCTGACAAGGTGGAGATAATACGGTTACGCTGAGTAAGAAAACGGGGTTATTGTTAGGTACTAAAAATACAACCAGTGATAACCTGTCCTTCAACAATGGGCCAATCGTTGTACCGGGCGAAAACGGAACTGTAGCAAGCAGTAAAAAGACGGACAATGGTGCTGAGTTTAGCTTTAATGGCCCGCTGAAAAGTTTGCACTGGACGATGATGGGCAGCGGCTGGGCTAGCCTGGAATACGAATACCAGTTAAATGGCAGTTACCCTTATGCCGGTATTAGTTTTTCTTACCCTGAAAACTTTATGCTCGGCGCTAAGTGGCTAGGTAAAGGTCCTTACCGCCAGTGGAAAAATCGTATGGCCGGAACACCCATAAACGTTTGGGAAAACCTATACAACAATACCAAAACCAGCTATTCACCAATCGTTTATCCGGAGTTCAAAGGATATTACGGCGATGTTAGCTGGATGGAGTTCAACACTGTGGAAGGAAAGTTTTATATGGCTAGTAAAGACAGCGGTCTGAACGTTCGCCTGTTTGATTTTTATGGCTTATCGGGCATTCGGCCTGCTCCAGAATTACCTGCAGGTAATATTTCATTTCTGGATGCTATTCCAGCTATAGGAACCAAGCTGGCACTGAATATTAGCTACAATTCATCGGCGTTAGGCCCGCAAAGTGAACCAACCAAAATCAATGGACCCATTCGCCGCACTTTGTATTTCTATTTTGGTTTACCAAAAACAAGTGCTACTAAAGAGCAGTACAGCCGACCTGCTGTAGATAATGTGTTTTAAGCGGAATCAGATATAATTCAAAAAAAACGGATGCTTATTTAAAAAGCGAGACGGACCTTTACACCCCATAAAAGAGAAAACGATGCACCAATTGAAAAATACACTTTACCTACTGTTGCTGGTGTTGGCATCATGTAGTGCTTCCAAGCAAATTCAACTTCCCAAGAAAGATGAAGTGGTGTCTGTAATGGAAAAAACCAATGCTTACTTTATGCAGAAGTGGCCGGATGCTGGCAAAACCATCGTTACCAATAAAGAGCGGCAAAGCCATATCTGGACAAGAGCGGTATATTATGAAGGCTTGATGGCATTGTACAGCATCGACAAAAAACCAGCTTACTATGACTATGCAAAGCAGTGGGGCGATAAGCACAACTGGGGCCTGGTAAATGGCGTAGAAACCCGCAACGCAGATAACCATTGTGCCGGACAAACTTACCTGGCTATGTACGCCATTGATAAAAACCCATTGTACATCAAAGACCTTAAAACTTCCATTGATGCCATGGTGATAAGTACCAAGGTGGATGACTGGTGGTGGATAGATGCTTTGCAAATGGCTATGCCGGTATTTGTAAAGCTGGGTGTTTTGTACAACGACACGGCCTACTATGGCAAAATGTATCGGCTATATTCCTATGCAAAATACCAGCAAGGTGGCAAAGGTTTGTACAACCTGCAAGATCATTTGTGGTGGCGGGATAAAGATTTTGTGCCTCCCTATAAAGAACCAAATGGCGAAGATTGCTATTGGGCAAGGGGTAATGGCTGGGTGATAGCTGCATTGGTAAGAACGCTAAGTGAATTGCCTAAAACAGATTCACACTACGCCGAATACCAGCAGGATTACCTGGATATGATAAAGGCGCTGGTACCATTACAGCGGCCCGATGGGTTATGGAATGTTAGTCTGCACGATAGTGCTCATTTTGGAGGGAAGGAAATTTCGGGTACTTCCTTATTTACCTATGGGATGGCCTGGGGTATTAGCAACGGACTGCTTTCCAAAACAGAGTATATGCCCATTATTGATAAAGCCTGGAAGGCAATGGTACAAAATGCTGTACATGCAGATGGTAAATTGGGCTACGTACAAGGCACTGGTAAAGAACCTAAAGACGGCCAGCCAGTAACGTATGACAGCACTCCTGATTTTGAAGATTACGGATTAGGCTGCTTTCTGCTGGCAGGGAGTGAAGTTTATAAACTGAAATAATAGTATTGTTTCTAGCAAGTCTTAGTTTTATTTAAGCATAACACGTTGATGTTTAATGCCTGTGGCAACGTTTGCGTAGATGAAATAAGAAAAACAGGATACAGCAGGATAGTAGCTGCAAACTAAATATTACTTTTAACATAGTATTTTTTCCCTAGCGGGTGTAAACGATTGCATGAACCTTAAAGAGTATTCTAAGTATAATTAAAAACAATTAGAATTTTCTGTTGCCGATTACTGTTATGAAAATTTTTCAACAAAAATTTTTAC
>CAXTDG010000179.1:0-8406 GCA_964242675.1 uncultured Chitinophagaceae bacterium | reverse complement strand
GGTGTGGGCGGATCCAGAAATAAAACGGCTTTTGCACCGGCACGACAAATACTTTCCAATGCATCGGTAGAACCGGTAAAATCGTCACCGTAAAAAGCCAGTAATATTTCTTTTCGTTTTTGCATATGGTTACTTATCTCCAAACTTTTCTACCGATTTGGCAAACTCCGGGTATTGTGCTGCTGCTTCCTCTAAGGATAATTCATCCACAGCGCCTTTCCAGGCTTGCTGTAGGGCCGTTACGCCTGCTGCGGCGCCCATTGGGTGCGCCATAATGCCGCCGCCTGCCATGTATAGCAAATCAACCGTTTTGGTACGGCGCCAGGTTTCGAATGCCTGCCCGCCCCACTGACCGCTGGATACTACCGGCAACACCGTTTGATGCTGATACATTTGCGTAAGGCAGGCTTCGATAGAGTTCACCACACTATCATCACTTTCCCAGAATTTATTTTGAATGCCATTTACATGTAATTGATCTACACCCGCCAGTCGCCATAATTTTTGATAAGCCCTGAAATCAATACCTAGCAAAGGATGGCGGGTAAGCATGCCCCAGCCATTGCGATGCCCGTGAATAGCCAGTTGCCGCTGATCACCAATCTTTTTTACAGCCGATAATCCAACGCTGTTAATACTCACCATGGCACAGGTACCGCCACTATTGACAATCTTTTCATAGCGTTGCAACATATCATCAATCTCCCCACTAATATTGAACGCATACAGTACTTTTTTACCGGTTTTATCTGCATGTGCATTGATTACTTTCATCACGGCATCTACCCGGTCATTAAAAAGGGAATTGGCAGATGAAGAAAGCAGTTCATCATCTTTCACGAAATCAATTCCGGCACCAGCTAAGGTTTGCACCATTTCTGCAGTTTGTTGCGGACTTAGTCCGATAGAGGGTTTGATGATGGTGCCAATTAACGGACGATCATTTACACCGGTTAGCTTTCTGCAACCTTCGATTCCAAATGCCGGTCCTGCATATTGATTGCCGTAAGAGGGAGGTAATTCAATATCCATTAATTTAAGACCGGTAAACTGCCGGATCTCGTATAAATTTCCCTGTAAAGTAGAAACCAGTACCGGTAAATTATACCCGAAGTTTTCAACGCTCCAAGACACTTTTACCATGGCACGATAATATTGACCTGTTTTGCTGGTTGCACCCGGAATAGCGGGCGTATCAACAGTTTCCAGATGCTCCACGCTTTCTACCCTTGCCGCAAAACGTTGCTTCAGTTCTTCCGTTTCGCCGGGCACAGCTACAAAGGTTCCGGATGACTGCTCTCCGGCCAATACGGCTGCTGCTTTCTCCGGTGCAAATGGTGTTTCGATGTAATAGGTTGCGGTTATTCTTTCCATATTATTGACACATCAGTAGTCTATAAAATTTTTTTTGCCAGCGATTATTCTGCACTTTTAAATGATCATTCTAGTTCATTTAAAAGTGCATCTTTAAAACTGAATCCCCAGCCCGGCCGGTTATGCGGTGTAGCCATCCCGTTCTTTATTTTCAGCGGAAAATCAATCAGCGGATCAATCCAGTCGAATGATTCTGCACCGGCACCATTGGGAATGGTACAGAGCAAAGGGATATCATAATCCTTGTAATAATGCGGTAGCACAGGGATGTTGTAAGCATTGGCCAATGCGGCGCTTTCCCGCCAAGCCTCTACTCCACCAATACGTAGAATATCCGGCTGCCAGATATCAATGGCATTGCGTTGCAGCAGTTCCCGTAGCGGCAAGGAAGAGTATTCTCTTTCGCCCATCGCTAAGGAAATGCCCGCCTGATTTCTGAGCAATTGATACCCTGCAAAATCGGTGTGATCTATCGGTTCTTCAAACCAGGAAACATTTAGTTCAGCGGCTTTTTTTGCCAGTCGTAAAGCGTTCGGAACAGTCATGCCCTGGTTGGCATCCATCATGATATTGATATCGTTCCCAACGGCTTCCCGAACCAGTTGTAAACGCTCTGCATCTTCCCGCCAGTCGGACTTGCCTACTTTGATTTTTACTGCCTGAAAACCCCGGATTTTATAATTGCTAACTTCTTCAATTAATTCTTCAATGCTGTAAGACAACCAGCCGCCGCTGCCATAAATCGGCACACTGTTTCGGGAGGTACCCAACACTTTCCAAATAGGCTGTCCTAATATTTTACACCAGGCATCCCACATGGCAATGTTGAAAGCGGCCTGCGCCCAGCGATTGATGCCTTCTCTGCCGAAATATTCATTCGCATGATTGTAATGCTCAAAAACCTTTACCGTATTGTTTACTTCCTCACCAATAATAGCATTGCCTGCATCCTTCATAGCTCCGGCAATGGCTTCCGGACTGTACTGAAAACTCAGCAAATAGCTTTCGCCAATAATGCCCGAAGCTGTTTGAATGCGTAATACAATAAATGATATTTCACTTAATGTATGCGTCGCATCCGCAATGGGCTTGGCCAGCTTTGCTTTTGCCTTAAAAATGTTGAAGTTTTGAATGGTATGCATAGGCTGATTTATCGTACCACCGGTATCCACACGGTCATTTCAGTTTTACCCCGGTTGGCCCAGGCGTAATAAGGAATTAATTTAATAGGAACCGTAACTAAAGGCTTAGTATTTAAAGGTTGATACAATTGCTTTTTCCACTGATCATTTTCCAGAATGGCATTGCCTTTTAGACTCATCATTTCCGCATTGTTGATAGTGGTTTGCTGTGGCTGTAAAACAATTTTTGCAGGTAAGGAAATATTGAAAACGGATTGCGTAGCAGGTAGGTCAGCAGATTCTAAACAATACACTACCGGGCCTCTTTTCACCGCTACCTGGCCTCTTGCTTCTTCTACCAAAGGGTTGGCTTCCATCAGTTGTGCCGGCATTGGCAAACTGATAGAAACCATATCATTTTTATTCCAGGCTTTCTTCAGTTCAATATAACCGTCTTTTGCTTTTACCTCTTGTGGTTGACCGTTTATTTTTACTACCGCTCCTGTACTCCAGCCCGGAACCCGTATAAACAGCGTATGGCTTTTCGGAAACTGAGCCAGCTTAATTTGAATATTTCCATCCCAGGGATAAGTCGTTTGTTGACTTACCTGAACGCTTTCGCCTTTTTCCGTTTTCGTATTTAAATCATTAGCGCCATACAGGTTTACCCATAAGCTTTTATCGGAAATGCTATAGGCATAATTGCTTACTTCCGCCATGGTGCGTACCACATTCGGCGGACAACAATTGCTGTAAGCGATGTACGGAATACGACCACCACTCCAGCGCATCTGGTAAGGGAAATCGTTCGACCGCGCCAACGGGTTAGTATAAAAGAAATTTTTCCCATTTAAGCTTACGCCGGATAAAATACTGTTGTATAATTCCAGTTCCACCAGGTCCATGTATTTTCCTTCACCAGTGGTTTGAAACATACGCCAGTTCCAGAGCAGATTCCCCACATTGGCGCAGGTTTCGTTATAGGCCGTCAGGTTCGGTAACTGGTATTTTCTACCATACGACTGATGCACTCTTTGCACCGTATCGGGATTGTAAGAAGTGCCATCTACAGATACGCCATCATACAAAGCACCGCAGCCGCCGGTGATATACATTTTGCGATTGGTGACATCATCCCACATCAAATCCAGCGTATGCATGATTGAATCTTCACCGGTTTCGGCATACACATCGGCAGCACCGGCAAATAAATAATTGGCTCTTACCGCATGCCCTACTACTCCCTGCATTCGGCGGAATGGAACCCGGTCGCTGTTATCATCCGTACCTTCCACCAGCCCCCGAACATCAATTAAATGTTTTACTAATTTCAAATATTTTTCTTCATGGGTGGTACGGTACAATTCCGTCAAACCCATGTAGTGGCTGGGGCAAATGGCGTTGCGGGCCTGTTCATTCGAAGCTTTATCGTAGAAGGAAATCAGGAAGTCACCAGCCTTTTGCGCAATGCTCAGTAAGCTTGTTTTTCCGGTTGCCCGGTAGTGTACACAACCGGCTGTCATTAAGTGGCCGATATTATATGCTTCAAAACTTAAGCGGCTACCGAGTTCTTTTTCTACCGCATCTTTTTTCTTTTTATCAATAGTTGACTTGGTATAGATATAACCGTCTGACCGTTGTGCTTTACCAATAATGGTAATGGCACTATCCATCAACCGATCCAGTTTTGGATCTTTGGTTGCAGCATACATAGCAGCCATGGCTTCCATCACTTTATAAAAATCACCATCCTGGAAAGTTGGGCCGACGTATTTGCCGGAATCTAAACCGGCTGCTATTTCAAAATTTTGCAGTGCATGGGCCACTTTGGTATCGGTATAAATATTCCAGATCTGCGGTAGCATGGAATCTTTGCAGATGCGAAAACGATCTGCCCAAAAGCCGGTCGTCCACTGCACATCGCCCATATTTACGGTGCTAAATTTCGCATGTGGACTAGCCGTGGTATTTACCAAGCTTTTGGTTTGCGATTGGGTCGTTTGCACCAAAGCAAACAAACTGACAAGCATTGCATACTTCACATTTTTCATATAGCACAATGATTTAGCCTGATAGGTAACAAGGTACTCTTTACCCGCAGCAATGGTAACTTCATACTGATTGTTTGACAACGCTTTCACTTCGCCCTGGGCGCAAACCGGTTTGGTGGTGCTGATAAAATGAAGCGTTCCGGTGCCTTCTGTTGATTTTACTTTCATCTCCTTCGTAGAGCAATACACCTGAATATTTCCTTTGGGTGTGGGTACCGTTCCCTGCATCCATTGCAGTCCACCTAATTCTGGTTGTACCATATAAGTGGCGTAAGCTGGTGAAGTTGGTTTTACACCCAGGTAATATTTTCCTAATAAATAAATAGGACTGGCACCCCAGGCATGGCAAAGGCTTTTACCAAATTCACGGCCATACATGGCTAAATGTTCAGCCCCTTTCTTAGCAGGATTATATTCTTCCCAAAACGTAGTAGCACCTAAGTTCAGCATGCCGCCCCAATAATCTTTCATTTGCTGTAGAACATACGTCTGTTCGCCCATGGCGCATAAAGCTTCCAGTTCGTAAAAACGCATGTAGGGCGTATTAATTTTCTGAATAGAATCATTTAGCAAAACGTGTTGCTTTACCTGTTGCTTTTGCTGCTCGTTAAAGTAGTTGAAGAAGATACCGAACATATTGGAATAACGGGTCACATTTTGCGTAGGCACGCCATCTACACGACTGTGCACCATTGCTCCTTTATCTGCATTCCAGTAAATAGAAAACAGTTTTGCTTTCAGTTCATCGGCCTGTTTTTGATAAGCGGTTGCATCAGTTTCATTGTTCATTAACCGGGCACATAAAGCCATGGTTTCAAGGCTGCGGCAAAGCAACATTTGTTCGAAACTCACTTCTCCTTTTTTGCTTAGCCCATCCGCCCAGTCAATAAATACCCAATCGCCGGGAAGGCCTTCCATCAGTCCGTCTTTGTTTCGGCGTCCTAAGCAATACTGCATCATACTTTGCATGCGGGGATAGAAATTGGTAATAAAAGTTTTATCACCGGTATAGAGGTAATAATCGTAGATGCCAATGAACCAATAGAACGTGTAATCCATGATGGTATTGATATGACCGGTCACCGGGTCTTTACCACGTAGTGCAGCCATTGTACGGTTCACCGTTCCGTTGTCGAAATACAGGTAATAATTCATCAGGTAACTCTGGTAAGCGTCGCCACTCCATACCCAGCGGTCCCGCTTGATTCCATCAATGAAAAACTCCCTCGTATTCAGCCGAAAAGTGTATTTCGACACCTCATAAATCCGGTTAATCAAATCATCGGAGCATTTGAAATCTCCTCGTTCTTTCACGTCAGCATATTCATACAACATGGAAACGGAATCGATAGAGACGCCTGCATCCATTGTTACATTCACGTATCGAAATGCCTTCGACAAAGCCATTACAGAATCCTTTTTTACACCATTGGAAAAAAGGAGCCGGTCAAGGGCTACAGCGCCTTTTTCAGATAGCGCTTCTTCCTTTGATTCGCCATAATACAGCGTTACATTGCCTTTTCCTTTTACACCGTGCAACTTGATATAGCCAAAGGTTTCCTTACCAAAATCAATTAACCTGGAAGTCCGGTTTTTCATAACGGAAACAGCAGATTGCTTTTTGGTGGGCAATTTAAATTGCGAAGGCAATTTGGTTGGATCATTAAAATCCCAGCTTCCAGCGGGTAGCCATTGCGTAGCAGAAACATCGGAGGTTTTGCCGGTTTCGTCAATCCACTCCTTGTCTTCAAAAGTAACCAGCCAGCTTGCATCCGACAGTACGGTTTTACCCTTTACAAAAATGGCAGGCGGACTTGCCTGGTTAAATACTTTTACATTAATGCGGTGCTTGCCTGCAGGAACGGTAATGCTTTTCGGCGTGCCTTCAAACAACTGCCCATCCAGCTTTACATTGTATTTGCCTTCGGCATAAATGGCTACTTCTTCCGGTTGCACCAGCGTAAAATCTTTATGAAAATCCATCAGCGGATAATGGCTGTCAATCTTCCAGAATACGGGAAAGAAACTGCCCCGGTCGGTACGGCGATTTTGCATCTGGTTACTCAACCAGATTTCATAATCGCCGGGATACCAGATCCAGGTTGCCGTGTTTTGGGCAAAGGCGCCACCGGTCATCAATAAGGTTAATGCTAGTAATATCTTTTTCATAAATGGCTTTAATTCCTTTTTAGCTCTCTGCTTTTTTGCTCTTCGAAGTCTCCGACTTCGAAGCACTATGTTATTCATAGTTTTCAAACTACAGTTTAAATTCCCGCTGGTTTATCTTCTTCTTTCTTTGTCTTGAAACAAAGAAAGAAGCAAAGAAAATTCAAGAGAAAACGCCAATGCCTCCGGCGGCTTTTCTCAGGCCTACGCCTCTCCAAAGTTTATCAGCGCTATATTTTACTTTTTAACTTCTAGTCCTTTCACTTCTTCTGTTCAAAATCATTCTCAGAGTTCGTTTTCTTTTATGCGACGTTCCCAAAGTATAGTTCGAACTTGCTTCACCTTGTTTCTTCTTCACCTCAGGGTTTCCGGCTTTCTAACCTTGCGGATTTGCTTAATTCTTCGCTTCTATAAAAGCTAAATAGATATTCTACTTTTCAACGGTGCCATCGCCACTAATGTCCTTTTCTTATTCAACTGCTGGGCCCATAAAAAACACTTTCGAAGAACTGACCCGGGATGTGAAAACCATGAGTGTTCGGATCGCATCAACTTTTTTACTTTTTACTTCTCTAATGTCCATTAAAAATAACGTACAACGCCACCATTACAATTGCCAGTGAAATCCAGGCAATCTTCACCTTTCTAGATGGCTTATTTGCCAAATCAGTGTGTAGGTAAGTAGAAGTCGCCGTAATGGCATTTTTATCAGCAAGAGAAGTGAGAACAGCGGTGATAAATAAAATTGCGAATATGAGGAATGACAAGACTAAATAATGCGGCCAGAAATTGTACTTACTCGGTGGTAATACCCAAAGATAAACCACACCTATGCCCAGGCTAAATGCGGATCCTACACTCAGAATTAGGTTAACCGCTTTCTTTGTAGTGCGACTCCAAAAAACGGATAATAGAAACACCACGGCCAGTGGTGGTGCAATAAAACCAAGCACCGCCTGAAATACATCGAACAGGTTGAGGCCTTTTACGCTATCAATTGCCAGCGCCATCCCGATAGCAAAAAGACAACCTGCCAATACGGTAATTCGGCCCACTTTTACAATCTCAGTATTGGTAGCATTGGGGTTGATTTTTTTGGCATATACATCATTCGTAAAAACAGTGCTCAGTGCATTGAGCGAGGAGCCAATCGTACCGACTAACACCGCAATCAACACAACAATCACTAATCCATTCATGCCCGGTGGAAACAAGTTGGTTACCATGGTCATGTAGGCTAAATCTGCATGATCTTGCCCCAGGTTAGGATATAGAATAAAACAAGTTATACCTGTAAGAATAAACAGCGGCAGCGATAAAATTTTAAGCCAGCCAATAAAGTTTACGCCCAACTGCCCCTGTTCTAAGTTCTTTGCTCCCAGTACAGATTGCACCATCGCCTGATCGGTACAGAAGAAGGCAATGGCTGAAACCGGGTAACCTAATAAAATAGCATACCATGGATATTTAGGGTCGCTTGCGGGCTGAATCAAATTCCACCAATGCCCCGGCGTACTGTGGTAAATGTTTGAGATACCGCCTGCTTTTTGAATACCTAAAATGCAAAGTGTAAGTGAAACACCTATGAGTAACAACATTTGGAAAACATTCACTTTAGCAATGGCTTTTAGCCCACCTGCCATGGCGAATAACCCTGCAAACAACTCCAGCACAACGGTTGATTGCCACATGGG
>CAXTDG010000178.1:0-8413 GCA_964242675.1 uncultured Chitinophagaceae bacterium | reverse complement strand
GAGGTAAAGAAGGCAAGGAAGCGAAAGATGCAGGAGGGGTTAAAACCGATGTCAACATAGGAATCATTTATAGTAAAACGGCCCAGCCTGCAGAGGCAGAAGCAGCCTACGATGAAGCGTTGACAGTAAGCAAACGACTAGCTAAATCGGCCCCCAAAATATATGAAGATCTTTTAGCTACGGTATTCAATAATATGGGTACGCATTACAGCAATAAAAGAGATTTTGCCCGGGCAGAAGCTGCTTACCTCGAAGCCATAAAAATATATACCAAACTAGCTAAGAAAGATGCCCTTACTTATAACCCAAAAGCAGCTTACGCACAGGCTGGGTTAGGCATTATGTACCGGTTCAAAAACGATTTCGGAAAGGCAAAAACGGTGTTGAGCAATGCTATGCAAGTGTATCAGCAATTGGTAAAAGATAACCCGCCTTTATATGAACCGGTTTTGGCCACCATGCAAGACGAACTTGGTAATGTGTACACAACACTAAATGTATTTGACACAGCAGAAACATTGCTACAGGCCAGCTTGCAAATCCGTAAACGGCTGGCCCAAAATAGTCCGCAGGTTTACAGGTCAGATGTAGCAGTTACGCAAACCAACATGGGTACTTTGTACAGTTCTATTAATAATCTGGGTAAGGCTGAAGTCGCTTTGCTGGAAGCATTAGAAATTTACAAGCAACTCATTAAAGATAACCCACAGGTATATGAAGCAAGTGCTGCTAATACACAGTCGGCTCTGGCAATTTTGTACAGTAAAAATCAGGATGTTCCTAAAGCTGAAGCAGCTTACACCAGTGCTATTAATACGTACCAAAAACTAGCTGTTGATAACCCGCAAACTTATGAACCCCAAATAGCAAACACTTTATATAACCAGGGTACTTTTTACAACTATATAGGCAACTACGCCAAAGCAGAAACCACCTTACTGAATGCACAATCTATCAGTGCCCGTTTGGCAAAGGCCGATATTAAAATGCATGGGCTTGACCTGGCACTTATAAAAGCTACTTTAGGAGATGTATATAAAAATAAGGCGGACTATGCCAAAGCCGAAACACTGTTGCAGGAAGCCATTAGCATGTACCAGCAATTGAGCAAAGGAATGCCCCGGATGTACGATCCATATGTAGCCAATGCACAAAGCAAGCTGGGTGATTTGTACCAGCAGAAAGGGGATTCGTTACAAGCAGAAGCCACTTACAATACATCTATACAAACCTACAAGCTGCTGGTAAAGAGCAATCCACAGGCGTACGAACCCGAAATGAATATTGTAATTGCTAACCTGGCTACCCTATATACTAATCGGAAAAACTATGCCCAGGCCGAAAAATTGCTAACGGAGGCATGGGCTTCCGAAGAAAAATGGATGACCGCTTACCCCCAGGCATATACAGCCCAGTTTTTAAGAATAGCAGAATACTTGGTAGTTGTGTACACAGCTATGCCTGCTGCCACACCGCAGCAACAGACTGGCCTAAAAACGGCAGAAGATAAAATAGGCCAGTTGGTAAAAGCTAAAAAAATATCGGCACCCCAACTAGCTGGGTATTATGGCAATATTGCTTGGGACTTGTGCCTGGCAACTAAATTTAGCGAAGCGGAACGCTATGCCCGCAAAGGGATAGCCACAGACAAAGGAGAAACCTGGATTCAGACAAACTTGGCTCATGCCCTGCTTTTTCAAAATAAGTATACAGAGGCTTTGAAGCTATACAAAGGACTAAAGTTGATGAAAACCCCTGCTGGCAGTTCGCTGGGCGTTGGTTGCCTAACGGATTTAGACGCACTGGAAAAAGCAGGAATTACCAATAAAGATGTTAGTTCTATTCGGGCAGCACTTACGCAGTAAGCAGTTGGCAATAAGCAATAAGTAATAGGCAATGTTTCTAATCTGGTGCAATTTGTAATCGCTGATCGAACTGTATTTGCTTTTTGCCTATTGCTTATTTGAAATTAATATAAGCATCCCTGCTACTGCAAATCAGTACACAAGCAATCGTTATACTGTTGCCATAGCAAGGATGCAAATAAAAAGCTGCAATTATTTTATCGCAAGCACCACATCGTTATCCAATACATTTCTTACCCTGTTCCAGCCCATTGGTGTGCCAGCAATTAATTTGCCATCCGGCGATTGCGTATTCGCTGTTACAATCAGGCCCCCATATTCAAAAGAAACCGATTCCATAGCACTTTCGCTATCGCTGCTGGCAGTCCAGGCTACGGTTTTTACTGCTACCAGTTTAAACAGGTATCTGGTTATAATTGCACCCGATTGGTTAGTCAGGAAAACTTCGGCTGTTTTGAAAGGTGTTCCCGAAGCCGCCAACTGAAACAGTACAGACGAAGTAGCATCTACTTGCTTCGTAATGGAAAAGGGATTGAAGGTAACTCTGCCAGCACCCGCCCCGGTAGATTGCGAACCGATGCTGAGTGTTTGTTCTACATCGCTGCTAAAGCTGTTAATTTTTAGCAACTGCGAACTGTTTACATCAATTGAACTGGTAATGGGTTGGCTGCTGTCGTACTTGCCGGTTGTTGTCAGCGCCTTATCGTTGTAGTCGGTCAGGCGCAAATAGGTGGATACCATAACTTGTTTTCTTTTTGTTTTTTAAGAAATGAAAAGGGTAAGATAGTAGACCGGTTTAGTAAATCAAAGCAGTTCAGAATTAAATAATAAATAGCAGGAATAACAGGCAATAAACAAAAACAACTCAATAGCCAATATCAAACTCCGGCATCTATTTGAAAATGTTATTTATATAGCTATTGCTCCTTGCTCTTTTGCTGTTTATTGGAATGATTGTTTCATGTAGCTAAAAAATTTCAATTGCAGTAACATGAAAACAAGCAACTATTTCAGCACTGGTACCAGCCGTGCACAAGATGTTGGCCGTTGGCTGTTAGGATTATTTTTAATGACAGCGGGTATTGGTCACCTCACTTTTGCCCGCAAAGAATTTCAGGCACAGGTGCCCGATTGGGTGCCCCTCAACAAAGATTTGACGGTCATCTTATCTGGCGTAGTAGAAATTATGCTGGGGATGGCCATCGCCTTCTGGGCCAGGAAAAAAATATTCTGGGGCTGGGTAGCTGCCCTGTTTTTTATAGCCGTTTTTCCGGGCAATATTTCGCAATACCTACACCACCGGGATATGCCGGGATTAGATACAGATACCGCCCGTCTTATTCGTTTATTCTTTCAGCCCTTGCTGGTAGGCTGGGCACTGTGGGCTACAGGTGCATGGCAAGCCTGGCGCAAAAGGTAATATCTGTAATCGGTTTTGTGATTCATCAGTTCATAAGAACTTTTGACCTTTTGGATAAGCAGCCGGTAATGATTTCATTATTCTTCAATTGCTGTTTAGCCACACTATTATTCAAAAAGGCTTTTGTAAGGCATTTAATAATAGCACTACCATAAACCAGGAAATAATTGCAACTTTAGGGTATAAACCCTATAGCTATGAGTACGCTTATTACTTTAAAAACAATCAATGAATCCGAATTGCGGGGAAAAGACCTGCTAACTATACAACCTCCAGCTACAAAGTTTTTCTGGGACCATGGTGACACTACCTACCTGTGTGGTAAGTGCAAAATTGTACTGGCAGAAAACATAGATAAGGTAGCAAAGACTGATAAAGTGTTGAAGTGTAACAAGTGCGGTAGCTATAATGCTATATAACTACTCCACTTGTTATATAGCTATTTAATAAACAATTTCTGTACTGTTTGTAGCAACGTATTGTGGTTTTGAACCGGTTACTGATTTTACGTTAGTGAATGTTACTCGTTCAGCATCATTAATCATCACCTTAGCCCCATCTGGCAGGGCAATATTGCTAAAAGTTACATTCCTGAGACGGTGTGCCGGGTCTTTAAAGCCATTAATGTCAATCACCGGCTCTTTTAATGAAGCGGCTGACAGATCTATGTTTTTAAATACAAAATTTTCGAACGTAGGTACCTCTGGTGCAGGCTCGCCATCGTTGTTGTAGTTTACTGCCGAAAAAATAGTGATCTGTAGCAACTGGCAATCAGTAACCGTTACATTTTTTACATAGCCGCCCCGGTCTTTTGTACCTTTTATCTGCATACCATGCAGCAAAGCACCTGCTTTGCAATCCTGCACCAGCACATCGCTTACGCCACCACTCATTTCGCTGCCGATGGAGATGCCATGTCCTCTTTTAAAGTCGCAATTGGTAATGCGTACATTCCTCGTGGGTTTGGCCACAAAAAAACCTTCCGGATTTTTACCCGATTTTATGGCGATGCAATCATCGCCGGTATCGAATGTGCAGTTGAAAATATAGGAGTCGGTAGAGGAGTCAGGATCAATGCCATCGCCATTTCGAATGCCATTTGTAATGATGGATAAATTGCTACAGGTAATATTATCGCTATAAATGTAATGGATGGTCCAGCAGGGCGGCTCGGTGATGGTAAGGTTAGACATACAAACATCCTGGCAATTCATCAGGCAAATGAGGCGGCCCCGGCTACGGATACCCGATGCTTTTATCATGGCATCGCCCAGGCGCTTTCCACCACCGGAAATGGTGCCACCACCAGTAATGCAAATGTTCTTTACGTTGTAGGTTCCATTGCGGTTTAGGGTACCCGCATTTATCAGGCTGGCGTAGGTATTCAGTTCCCATCCTTCAAAGCGATTCATTGTCATTGGCAGGTAATCTTCCACTGCGGTAGAGCCTTTCAACACACCATCTTTTTCAATGTACAAGGTCATGTTGCTTTTAAGAAACAAGGCTCCGGAAACAAAGGTGCCTTTAGGTATATACACTGTTCCTCCTGCTGCGCAGGCATCTATAGCAGCCTGTATAGCTTTGGTATTTTTAATGGCTGTATCATTCTTGGCACCGTAGTCAAGGATGTTATAAATCTTGCTTTTGCCGACTGTTTTAAATTGTATGATACTTCCTTCTACTGTAACTCCGTTTTTGGTATTAAGCTTTACTGTGTAAGAAGTGCCGGGCAACAAATTGGTAATGGTGTAATTGGTTTTGCTGGTAGTGCCTACAGCCTTGCCATTTAATAAAATTTCATACACTGTATTTTCCTTCCCCGACTGCTTATCCCATAGCAGGGTTGCAGCATTTTCTGTAACCGTTGCTGGTGCAATCAGCAGGTTGGCCTTGTTAGCAGGTACTGCAAATAAACTTATAGCAGTAAGCATCAAAAAGACAAAAAATAGGGCAGGCTTTCTCATAAGGCAGTGCATTAGCAATAATTGTAAAACTACTTGCTACCCATGAAGAATTGTCCTGTGCTATCCCGATGTTTCAGTATTGCTTTTTATAGAAGATGGACTAAGTAACATACATCTAAAAATTAGTAAATAAAACGCCATAGTAGAATCATATTTTATACTAGTTTCGTAGCAATATATCCAATGATCTTTCGAACAACCAATTCTAACGAAGAATTAGTGCACCTGATAGTGCAAAAAAAACACGCTGCATTAGAGCGGTTGTATAATCTTTATGCACCTGCGTTGTATAGCGTTATACTAAAAATACTACCCGACCAGCAAGTTGCAACGGAAGCCCTGCAACAAACTTTTCTTGCCATCTGGCATTCTGCTGATGAGTACGATTTTGAAAAAGAAAGACTTTATACCTGGCTGCATCGCAAGGCAATACAAGCAGCCACTCGTACCCATAGCTTCACTCCTATAGAAGCCAGGGTTGTAGCCTGATGCTGTACTAATAAGCAAACCAGTTATCTATAGTTATTTTCCTGATTTCTACCCCTGTTTTAGCTGCTGCTTTCTATTGCCATACAAGCCAGAATGCCTTCATTTAGTAACTAGTGCCTTACAATTATCAGATGGATGAATTGTGGTTGCTGCTCAGCTACTTGCAAAGCCGTTGCACAAAAAGCCTTATTTTGGAGCACTACTTCAGCTTATGAAAAATAACCGGCTTACACTGTATATTTTATTGGCTATGCTATTGGGTATTGGCGTAGGATATTTGGTGTTTCAATACACTGAGGCCGATACCCGTAAAACCTTTTCTACCAATGTCAAATTGCTGGGAACGCTGTTTCTACGGCTGGTGCAAATGATTATTGCGCCACTGGTTTTTACTACGTTGGTAGTAGGCATTGCCAAACTGGGCGATCTAAAAGCGGTAGGCCGGGTAGGCGGAAAAGCCATCCTGTGGTTTGTATCGGCTTCGTTGGTTTCGCTGCTATTAGGATTGTTATTGGTAAATGTGCTGCAGCCAGGCCAATACATCAATCTTAGCCAGGCCGATAACGATTCCCTGAAAGATTTGATGACCAAGCAGCAAGGCTTTTCGCTGGAGCGATTTGTAGAGCACATCATTCCTAAAAGTGTATTTGAGGCAATGGCTACCAACGAAATTCTGCAATTGGTAGTTTTCTCTGTTTTCTTTGGAGTAGCCACAGCCGCTTTGGGCGATAAGGCAAAAGGGCTGGTAAAAGCACTGGATACTGCCAGCCATGTAATTCTAAAAATGGTGAGCTATGTAATGAATGTGGCACCGCTGGGTGTGTTTGGTGCCTTAGCCGCTGTAGTAGCCACCCGTGGGCTGGACATTTTTAAATTCTACATTACTTACTTCAGCTATTTTTTAATAGGCATTGGTTTGCTATGGGTCATTTTGATTGGCGTTGGCTACCTCATTTTAGGTAACCGTACATCGGTACTGCTAAAACGCATTAGCAGCCCACTGCTTATAGCATTTGGTACCACCAGTAGCGAAGCCGTTTTTCCTAAACTGACGGAAGAACTGGAACGCTTTGGCTGCAAGGATAAAATTGTGTCATTCGTGTTGCCACTGGGCTACTCCTTCAACCTCGATGGTAGTATGATGTATATGACATTTGCCAGCCTGGCCATTGCGCAGGCCTACAAAGTACATTTAGATTTAGGCACCCAGCTAACCATGCTATTGGTGCTGATGCTTACCAGCA
Organism: uncultured Chitinophagaceae bacterium; assembly: GCA_964242675.1. Classification (GTDB taxonomy): domain Bacteria; phylum Bacteroidota; class Bacteroidia; order Chitinophagales; family Chitinophagaceae; genus JAZKFT01. The sequence continues at coordinate 1,431 of CAXTDG010000178.1, read as the reverse complement.
AAGGTATTGCAGGTGTACCACGGGCCAGCCTGGTGGTGGTGTTGGCTACTTGTAGCATGTTCAAAATACCGGAAGCTGGTGTGGCACTTATCTTGCCCATCGATCACTTTTGCGATATGTTTCGCACAGCCACTAATGTAGTGGGCAATGCCCTGGCTACCAGCGTGGTAAGCAAATGGGAAGGCGAATTAAAAGACAGTGAAGAACTGGCGCTGGAAGTGTAAACCGGTTTTAAAAGTCTTGTACAGGTGTACACCACTCAATCGCTTTAACAGACAAATTGAGCTGATTTCCGCTATTTTCACGGCCCTTTAATCCTGATAGGAATGCACGATATATTTCATTTTCTGAAAGAACTGATGGATGCCGAAAAGCTGGCTGCACTGGTAGCAGCCTATGGCGGATTGTACCTGGTGGCATTGATCATTTTTGCTGAAACCGGCCTATTCATCGGCTTCTTCTTGCCCGGCGATTCGCTGCTGTTCGTAACTGGCCTCATGATTGCCAACTCTAAAAGTCCGACCAATAGCGATATTCTTAATCTTACTTACTGGATCGTTTTAATTACGATTGGTGGCGTTATTGGCAATATGGTGGGCTATTGGTTTGGCCGAAAAACCGGCCCTACGCTGTTTGAGCGACGGGATACTTTTTTATTCAAAAAGAAACACATTGAACAAGCCCGTGCCTTTTATGAAAAGAAGGGCGGCAGTGCTATTATACTGGCTCGTTTTCTACCTATCGTTCGCACTTTTGCACCTATTGTAGCTGGTGTGGTAGGTATGGAAAAGGGAAAGTTTCTTTTCTTCAACATTGTGGGCTGCCTGGCCTGGGTAGCCAGTATGGTATTGGCAGGCTACTTCCTGGGCGAAAATGAATGGGTGAAACATAATTTCGAGAAGATCGTAATTGGCCTGATCGTCGTTACCACCGGCCCGGTTCTTTTCAAAATGATTTTTTCTAAAAAGACAGATCCGGTGATAGAAACAGGAAAGGATACGGTAGAAAAAGCTCTTTAACAAGTCAAATTATTCCAATAAAAAAGCGGCTGTTCTTTGAAAGAACAGCCGCTTTTTTATTGATGCTTTGCTGACTGATTTTAGAGAAGTATTTGAGCCGCAGTAGATTCACTATTGCTTTTGAATACACACCTGAACAGTCTTTTATATTTACGCTTCTTCCGCTGTATCCTCAATCGCTTTATTAGCTTCTTCGACATTGCCATCAGCCAGTGGACTATCTGGTATGCCATTTACATCTTGCGCTTCACCCATTGGTTTGGTATCGTTGTCTACGTGTTCGTGTAGCACATCGCCTTCTTCCACCGGGTCTTTTCCTATTGCATAGCCAGGCAGGTTGGTATAGTCTTTTTCATCATTGTTGTTCATAGTCGTTATTTTTTAAGATATAGTTAGGTTGTAAATACTGTGC
>CAXTDG010000177.1:0-8420 GCA_964242675.1 uncultured Chitinophagaceae bacterium | reverse complement strand
CTACTGCACCACTTTCATCTGCATAGGTATGCACTACATCATAAGCAATATCATACACCAGCCCGTGAATAGGCAGCCCCTTCAACGAAAACTTTTGTGGCAAAAAATGCTGTTCGGCAAACTCGTAGCCATCCTTATCAATCCGCCCTACAAATGGGTTCATCTTGCAACTGCGAAAACCTTTGGCTGTTACCTGCTCCGCAAAATCTTCCGGGCTATCATAGCCTTCTACAATGTTAAGCATTTCGCCACTGGCAGCCTGCACGTACCAGGCGTTTAATATGCCTCCACAGCCGGGCAAAATTTCCACCCGGCTTCCTTCCGTAATCATTACAATTTTGCCTTCGGCAACTAATAAATCGTCTATTGAAAACATGCGGGCTAAGGTAGGAAATAAGAAAGAAGTCAGCAGAAGGCAGTCGGCAGAAGAACCGTAACCTGTAGTGGTCGACAGCTAATAATTAATGTTCCTAGGTGCTTACTACCTTATCAAAACACCCACGAAGAATCTATCATCTTCCAACTAATTGCTGTTCTCCTGCAGACTGCTGACTTTGTTCTGCTAACTTCTATTTCACTACATATCCGTCAGCTTTCCACTGCTTGAACAGGTTAATAGCCGTATCGGAAAGGCGATGCCCCCGCATTGGCATAAAGCCCCTTTCGCCGGGCTGTAGCTGAATGCGTTGTAGAATATCATCAATATCTTTTTGGGTTGTAGCTGCCGTAAGGTATGCAGGCAACTGCCCCCTACCGGGTGTATGACAAGGGCTGCAGGAAGCCACAATCACCGGTTTAAGGCTATCCTCAAAATTCACTTTGGCTACAGGCGTTGGTACCACCGAAGCTTGCGTTTTTTTAGAGCCACCGCAATACGTAAAAAAAATGGCCAAGCCGCATAAACCGGCTACCACAGCAATTTGTTTCATATTTAATTTTGGTTGAAGCTGCTAAAATAAGATAGCCAATGACTTATACCATTGGCTATTTTAAAAGTGCTATACTAAATAAGGTTAATACGCCATTTCTGAAACGGTTTTCCGAACCGGGTTAGTAAGCTGATTATACACACCATCCCACAGACCAATGCGTTGTTGCAGGGCTTCTTTTACAGCAGCTTCTGCTTCGGTCCAAAAGCTTTCATCATCCTTGCACAGGTTTTCCGTCATTTGTAGTGCCAGGTGACTATGGTGATCGCCATCTACTTCTATGTGCCGCTCCAGGTAGTATTTAAAAATAGAAATGCTATCCGGAAATTTTTGGCTCAAGTCATTTACAATACTCAGGAACATATTGGGAATTAAATCTTCCCGGCCAAATGTAAACACAGCCGATTGCAAATGCATTTTGCCGCTGTTGATGGTGCTAAAAGTAAAGCCTACAAAATCCTGCACCGCCTGTGGCACTTTCGCTTTTTCAAAAGCCAGTTGCAGATCACCAGCAGTTTTAAGTACCTCCAGAAAATGACTGATGGCTTCTGTATTAGCGCCACTTTGCTGCATGGCTTCCAGGTATAATTCAAAATGACTTTTGCGAACGCCAGCTTGGTCTACGTCCGATTCCTCGCCCAAAACAATCTCGTTGATCAGGTAGCGGGTTTCGGCATTGCCTACCGGAAACCAAGGTGCAGTGGTACAAGTAAGATTCGTTTGCAATGCTTTCAACAGACTCATAAAATCCCAAACGGCAAATACATGATACTGCATGAAGATGTTGAGATCTTCCGTTGTATTGATGATAGAATAGACTTTGTGATTAACGATTTGCTGCCGCAATGGCTCAATGGCCTGCTGTATTTTTTCTAACTGAGGATGCATGAAAAGATTTACGGTAAAACAGCAAATCCGGACGATGGTTGAGCAACTTTTTACTAAATGATTGCAGTAATAAAGAGGCAAAAAAGTAATGTCGTCGTCTCTAACTAATGATAATCTCAATTAGAACCGAATGACAAAATGCTGTTTTTCTTTGAACTCATCTTTAAAGAAAACAAGGCCAATAAAAAACAGATCAATCGTAAGCCGCACCTGTGGATGTTCTTTAATTTTTTCCCAAGCCTGTTCCATTTCTTCACTCCAGTGGATATCGTCAAAAATCAGTACCGTTTCGTTGTGAATATGAGGAAGTAATTGTTGAAAATATTGCACAGTTGGATCGTAGCGATGGTTGCCATCCAGAAACGCAAAATCAACTTGCTGCATTTGTGCCAATACAGGTGCTAACACCACATCAAAATTGCCAGTAACCTGCCGAATATTATTTAGACCAAGATTAAAAAAATGATAACTGGCTTCTTTAGCAATAGCTTCCGATCCTTCGATAGTAACAACCTGCGCCGTACTTTTTGCTGCTGCCAGGTAAGCGGTTGTCATTCCTAAAGAAGTCCCCAATTCGAGAATGTTTTTGGGCTGAAAATGAAGCACCAGCCTAAATAATAATTGACCGAGCTTTTTAGGCTTTGCAGCGTTCTTTGCAATAGAACCGATGCTGCGTTTGTTAGTTGCTCCGGTTCCGCTACCCGCACCAAAATCTTCTATTTCCAGTGTCTCACTTTTCTGCAATAGGGCGCTGCGCAAATTTTCTACCTTATCATACGCATAAAAATGGCGACTATCGTTCAATACCTCCCGTACCAACTGGTACACAAAAGGGGAATGAATTCCATGTCCTTTTCCGTTGCTTGCTGTAAAGTAATAACGCAGATATTTTTTTGCCAGTTGAAACGGGGAGTACATGATGCCCCAAAGTAAAAGGGAAATAAAATATACAGTAGCAACAATTGGCTACCAGGCAAGGCAAACTATGTTGCTTACGCTAATGTTGAATCAAAAAATGCGATATGCATCTGGCAACTGGCAAGTCGATTTTTATCTAGTTGCAACAAAGTCTATTTTGTTTTCTGAAAAATCTGTAAATAAAAAAGCCGCTCTTCTAGAAGAGCGGCTGTAGCATTTATAAAATAATTGAATTGAAATTATAGTTGAAAACCTAAAGTGAGGCTTGCTACCTGATTACGATATTTTAAAGAACTTGAGTTACCGTCTTCATTGTTCTTTTGGAAGTCAAGTGCATAGCGGGCACCTACAGTAAAGTTCTTACTTACGGCATATTCCAAACCCACCAGTCCACCTAAAATGTTGTTTCGCAGGTTATCATTTTCGTTATTTACCTGGGATTCAAAGTTTGTGTTAGGTGTGGTGAATTTTGTTTTAGTGTTAGTAAGGAAAGAAATCTGTGGCCCTACCAGGATACCAAAGTTTTTTGTAGGGGTAATTTTAGCCAGAACAGGTATATCAATATAGCTTGTTGTTACACGATATTTATAGGTGTTTCCTAAAAATGTTCTGTCGGCACGATAACCTTTTTGAGAATACAAAACTTCTGGTTGAATAGAGAATGTTTTGGCTAGCGGTAAATTTAAATACGCACCTGCATGAAAACCGATTTTCTGTTGCTGATTAAAGTTTGGTGCATCATCGCTGTTTACGATTGAAGCCAGATTTCCTCCTGCTCTAATACCAAATGTCAACGAATTAGATCCGCCTTTTTTATCGTCAGAAGATTGGGCAAAGGTTGAACCCACTAAAGCTGTAGCAAATGCTGCACTGAGTAATAGCTTTTTCATAATTGTTATTTTGATTGCTGCATATTAAAATCTTATGCCAATGGGGTTGCCTTTGTAAATTTTTAACAAAGAGCCCTGTTTTGTGGAATATTTCCTCAAATCGCCCCAAAAACGACTTCTCGATTTTAAATTGTTCAAAAACCAATACAGCAATGCATTTTAGCGGGTACAATACCGCAGCTTTGAGAAAATTAGATTTCAGTACCTGCTTCACAATTAATTATCAACAAATGAAAAAACTTATTTCCTGTTGGGTAATCTTCTGCTCAACTGTAATAATCGCAACTGCACAACCATCTTTTATAACAGATAGTCTTGAGGCATATATCAAAAAGGGAATGCAGGAATGGGATATACCAGGGCTTGCCATAGCCATTGTAAAAGATGGCAAGCCAGTGCTACTAAAAGGCTTTGGGGTTAAGAATATTGAAACCAGCGAACCGGTAGATGAGAACACCCTGTTTTTTATAGCCAGTAATACCAAATTGTTTACAGGCACAGCACTAGCTCAACTGGAATATAACAAGAAGCTTTCGCTGGATGATAAGATCACTAAATACTTTCCTGATTACCGATTGTACGATAGCAATAGCACCGCACTGGTAACTATTAAAGACATGCTTAGCCATCGCATTGGAACCAAAACCTTTCAGGGCGATTTTACATTTTGGAACAGCGCTTACAGCCGCAGAGAAATCATGTATAAAATGCGGTTGCTGAAACCAGTTGGCTTGTTTCGGCAAGACTACGGTTATTGCAATAGCTGCTTTTTAACTGCCGGAGAAATTATTCCTAAAGTAAGTGGCAAGCCATGGGAAGTATACATATATGATAGCCTGGTAACACCACTTGAAATGACGCATACACAAGTACTCACAGGCAATGCATCGGCCTATAATAATATTGCTATACCCTACACTACTTTATACACCGGCACTCTACAAAAATTACCCTACGATTTGGTTGACAATATAGCCCCCGCAGGCAGCATTGTAAGTTGTGTAAGTGATATGGCTCATTGGCTGCAAATGCAGCTGGATACAGGCCGCTATAATGGCAAACAAATAGTACCCAAATCAGTGGTAATGAAAACGAGAGATGTGAATACAATATTGGGCAGCCGCAAGTCATCTGTGTACCCCATTCACTTTCGAGGATATGGATTAGGAGTGATGTCGGCTGACTACAATGGCCGCCAGATTTACTACCATACAGGTGGTGCATTTGGCTTTGTAACCAACACTTGTTTTGTACCTGAGGAAAAATTGGGTATTACAATACTCACAAATAATGATGCACAAAGCTTTTTTGAATTGTTACGCTACCAAATACTGGATGCTTATCTGGGAATTAATTATGTAAACCGACAAGCAATTCCATTACAAGATTATAAGAGCGAAAAAGTAAAATCAATTCGGATGCTGGATACGCTACAGCAATTGAAAGAGAAGATAGCAAACCCACCATTACCCATTGCCAATTATGCTGGCACTTACAACAACGAATTGTATGGAAACGTAGTACTGGAGACACTTTCAGCTAATTCGCTTACTATCAATTTCAAGCATCATGCAAGGTTATCAGCTACACTTACCTATCTGGGAAATGAAGATTGGGAATTGCGTTATAACAACATTGGATACGGTATTTTCAAGAGCCGATTTGTAGTTGAGAAAAATAAAGTGCAACGAATTCTAATTAAAGCAGCAGATTTTATTGAATTCGATTCATACTTATTCACAAAAATGGAATAAATAAATCATAGAAAATTTTGTAGTGGCATAACATTGTCATTACACTTGTAATTAAATTCTATTTACTATGCCCACTAAAAAATCAGCACCAGCCAAGAAGGCTGCCCCTGCAAAAAAAGCAGCTCCTGCTAAGAAGGCCGCTCCTGCTAAAAAAGCTGCACCAGTAGCTAAGAAAGCAGCCGCTAAACCAGGACCAAAACCTGCCGCTAAAAAAGCCGCACCAGCGAAAAAAGCAGCGCCTGCTAAGAAAGCTGCTCCTGCTAAAAAAGCTGCACCAGTAGCTAAGAAAGCAACTGGCAAACCAGGACCAAAACCTGCCGCTAAAAAAGCTGCACCAGTAGCTAAAAAAGCAACTGGCAAACCAGGACCAAAACCTGCCGCTAAAAAGGCAGCACCAGTAGCTAAAAAAGCAGCACCAGCTAAGAAAGCTGCTCCTGCTAAAAAAGCTGCACCAGTAGCTAAAAAAGCAGCTCCTGCGGCTAAGAAGGCCGCTCCTGCAAAAAAAGCAGCGCCAAAAAAAAAGCCAGGGCCTAAGCCAAAAGAAGAAACAAAGACCGAATCGGTAACTGAAACGACACCAATGGATACACCTGCCACAGAAAATGTAGATGTACCTATGGATAGTGACCGTACTACCGATGGCAGCGATTCATCCGGCAACGATGCTGGTGATGCTAACCAGTAATTAAGAGGTTGTTAGGATATGGCTGCAGCTTAGCTATATAATAAATTTTCAAGGCGAAAACCCTTACAGGTTTTCGCCTTTTTTATTTCTCAAAAATGATTGTACTACACTTTAGTTAGGCAGCCAGTTCTGCTGTGTTATTTTAAAACACTTCTGCTGATAACGATACGTTGCACTTCGCTGGTGCCTTCATATATCTGTGTAATCTTTGCATCCCGCATTAGCCGCTCAACATGGTACTCTTTTACATAGCCGTAGCCACCATGTATCTGCACCGCTTCTGTGGCTGTCCACATAGCCGTTTCGCTGGCATATACCTTAGCCATAGAGGAACTAACAGTGTAATCTAAATGATTGTCTTTTTCCCAGGCAGCTTTCAGGCAAAGCAGGCGGCTGGCATCTATACGGGTGGCCATATCGGCCAGCTTAAATTGAATAATCTGGTGCTGGCTTATTTCCTTTCCAAATGCCTTGCGTTGCTTGCTGTAGGCCAGTGATAATTCGTAAGCGCCACTGGCAATTCCTAATGCCTGCGAAGCAATACCAATGCGGCCGCCAGCCAATGTTCTCATGGCGAATGTGAACCCGAATCCATCTTCGGCAATGCGGTTTTCCCTTGGCACTTTTACATCATTAAAAAGGATGCTGTGCGTATCGCTACCCCGAATGCCAAGCTTGTTTTCCTTAGCGCCAACTGTAACGCCGGGCCAGCTTTTTTCTACAATAAATGCGTTAATACCTTTGCTGCCTTTCCCAACATCAGTTTGGGCAATTACTAAATAAACAGAGGCACTATTTCCGTTGGTGATCCAGTTCTTTACACCATTTAGTGAATAGTAATCGCCTTTGTCTTCGGCAATGGTACGCTGGCTGGTAGCATCGCTTCCGGCTTCGGGTTCGCTTAGCAAAAATGCGCCAATATATAGTTCACCATCCTTACGACCTTGCGCCAAAGGGGTTAAGTATTTCTGCTTTTGTTCATCCGTTCCGTAAGCTTCCAGTCCATAGCAAACCAGGCTATTATTTACGCTCATACATACGCTTACCGAAGCATCAATTTTCGACACTTCTTCCATAGCCAATACATAGCTAACGGTATCCATACCGCTGCCACCCCACTCCGGGCTTACCATCATACCCATGAAGCCGAGTTCGGCTAGTTTTTCTATTTGTTCTTTCGGAAATTTTTGATGCTCATCCCGTTCAATAACGCCGGGCAGGCATTCCTGTTGGGCAAAGTCACGGGCAGCCTGGCGTACTGCCATGTGCTCCTCGGTGAGTTGAAAATTCATAGTGCTGCAATGTTTGGCGGCGAAGATAAGGTAGTGATCAGTTGTCAGTTAGGCAGTTGTCAGTTAAGAAATTCAAAGAATGATTTACGATTTGTACCTGTTACTATTTTTTATTGGCAACTGATAGCTTTCAATTAGTACAGCTAGGCCCCAACCTATTAGTACACCTACTGCATAACAAACTAAATCGCTCCACAAGAAGCCATGGCCAAGTATCAACCCAACAAGAGGTATGTTTCTAAATTTTATCGCCCAGGGTGCCTGATATAACTGCTGCAATTCTATCAGCACACAAATCAGGTATGTCCTTATTGCTACCGTCCACAGATTTCGCTGAATCAGTAGCAACCTCATCACAAAGAAGAGACAGGAAGCATACAATGCATCGCCGCCATATTCAGCTATTAGTGCTGGCATATGTTGCCCATACCGCCGTGTAGCTAACCCGACCGGAATATTAACAAGAATCAAAGCAACATACAACCATCGCCTGTGTGCCTGTGTCATGGATTGGAGCCTATTTTGTAATTGCCAGTAAAGAAAACGATTTTTAAAGCCCCTTACCTGAACCAAAACCAACGGAATCATCTTATGACCAGCCTGACCAAACCACTTTCTACCATCTTCTTATTAGCCCTTGCCACCGGATGGATAGCTTGCCACAATGCCGACCAACAGAAAAATGCCACTACTGAAAAATCTACAGCCGAAACCAAACCCCAGGTGCAGGTAATTAAAAAGACCCGTACGCTAGCCGAACGTGACCGCAGCGTAACGATGGAAAACAGCTACTCCAATATGTTTATAGATACAGCTGTGGTAGCCAGTTTTCTAAGTAAAAGTAACCTGAGCGAAGATGAAAAGATAGATGTTCAAAATTTTTATGCTCAACGCAATTACGAGTATGCTTGGTTTGATAGTACGGGCATGGACGAGCAGGCGCTGAACTTTATGAGTGCCAACCGCAGTTATATTTCCTTAACCAATGGTAAAGATTTGCAGAATGATTCGTCGCTACTGGCAAACTTCAACCAGGTGATTGCAGATAGTGCCAAGTACGATGC
>CAXTDG010000176.1:0-8437 GCA_964242675.1 uncultured Chitinophagaceae bacterium | reverse complement strand
CCTTAATGGCATAAAAGCTTCCCTCCTTTTCATGGTGCGGGCCTACTATGCCATCAGCGCCACGAAACTTATCTGTATCCAGTGAGTCATGTAAGTCATGGCGAACAACGCCCTGGTCGGCAAAGTCCCACAGAAAGCCACCAGCACTCACGGGGTTATGCCACATCTTTTCCCAGTAATCTTCCAATCCAGCACCGTGGCCGCCATCAAACCAGCCATGCAAAAACTCGGTTGGCATTACGATGCTGTGGCCATGTTCGTAGTTGCCAATGCCATAGTCGAACTCCCGGTAGTGTTGCGTATCAAATCCGCCGAAGTCCTGCCAGGGATGCACTACAGGTCGCTTCTGAAAAATATCCCACTCAGTAAATAATTGATCCAAGTCGAAATTGTGGCCGCCTTCATTGCCATTGCTCCAGAAAATAATACTCGGATGGTTACGGTCATGCACCAGCATTTCCTCTACTAGCTTTGTTCCGATTTCCTTATCGTAATGCCCATGCCAGCCAGCTAATTCATCCATCACAAACAAGCCCAGCGAATCACACACATCAAGGAAATGACCATCCGGTGGATAGTGGCTCATCCGTACTGCATTCATATTCATTTCCTTGATGAGTAGGACATCTTCTACACTATTTTGATAGCTCATGGTGCGGCCCGTTTCCGGACGGAAGGAATGCCGGTTCACGCCTTTCATTTTCACTTTTACGCCATTTACATAAATACCATCTCGTTGCTTTACTTCTACGGTACGGAAGCCAAACTTTTGGGTAATGGTATGTACAGCTTTACCATTTTTGTATAAAGTAAAAAGAGCTTTGTATAAATTGGGAGATTCAGGATTCCAAGTTTTAATCATTGGAATTATTTTACTGTATTCAAAACTCCTTCCGTCTTTGACTTCAAATTGTGCCACTACTTTATTAGAGGTCGCTTCGATAATTTTTGTTTGAACAGCATAGTGGGTAGAATCAGGTTGACGAAACTTGGATGCAACTAAAACGTAAGACTTGAAAGTACCATCGGCTTTTGCATCGATCATAATGTTTTCCATCCGTTCACTTGGCAAAGCCTCCAAAAACACCGGCCGAAAAATCCCACCAAAAATCCAAAAGTCCGCATTACGTTCTGCATCGTTCACACTCTTATTAGCCGAATGTTTTGCAACCGTTACTTCGAGTAAGTTCTTTTCATTCCACTTCAGTAATTTCGAAATATCATATTTGAAAGAATAGAATGCCCCTTGGTGAATAGCCCCGGCTACTTGTCCATTTACCTTCACTTCTGCATCGGTCATTACGCCTTCAAACACTAAGTTCACCTGTTTGTCTTTCCAAGCATTCGCAACCGTAAACTCATACTTATACATCCCTTTCTCCTTACCTCGAACGCTGTCTTTCGTAAAGCCGTAATCGTATTTGCCAAAGCCTTGCAATTCCCAGCAACTCGGTACGCCAATCTGCGTCCACTTGCCGCTATTCATACCGCCAGTACAATAGAAATCCCATTTCACCATATCACTATTTCCCTTTCCACTTAGGTATTTTATTTCCGTTTGCTGAGCAGGTGAAAAGTAAAAAGCAAAAAGTAAACAATAAAAAAGGGCTGCTATTTTAAAGGGCTGATACATGTTGAATTTCCTACTATTCGGATATGAGTTTAATTGGATAATGCAGACGAAATATCGAAATAACAATTCGTCTTTTTGCTATTAATTTTTTACTTGAAATTGTCTTGCCGGTATGCCTACCCCACTCACCAAATTTGGATGGTCGCCTTCCTTCCAACCCATCCTAACAGCAACAGGTTTAGCAATAGCATCAGCAGTTACCACTACTTTATCACCATCAACCACTGCTTTCGCAGGCACAAATTTCCCATCCTTACCAGCAATTTCAAAACTGTTCAAAGGGTTGCCATTACTGCTTTTCAATCCACCTTTCGTTTCATCAAAACTCACAATGGCTCCTTTGCCCGAAAACTTCACTGATTTAAAAACTGGTCCATTATACACCACATCTTTTTTGCCGTAATTCTTATTCAAAGCTATCAACGCCAGCCGTCTTCCAATCTCCCATTTATATTCCGGATGCAGTTGTGTTATGGTATCATTCAAATCCGTTGTAACAATCATTGCCGTGTTAGGTACCAGCTTCATCACCGCTTCTTGTGCTTCTCTAAAATACGATTGCGACTCAACCGTTAACTGCCTCGTTTTTGAGTACTCAAACGGCGCAATCTGCACATAGTAAAACGGCAGTTTATCATTGCCCCAATCCTTGCGCCACCAATTGATCAGCGCCTGCATTTTGTATGTGTATTGGGTCGTTTCGCCAAGGAAACAATTGCTCTCACCCTGGTACCACAAAAATCCTTTCAAGGCAAACGGCACCAGCGGCTGAATCATTGTAGTATAAAACTTTCCGGGGTCGTTGCCAATCTTATGCGTAGAGTCGGTTTGCTGCTGAAAAAAAGGCAATTGCAAAAATGCTTCCCTCGGCATCCACGGCTCTATAAAACTCCCTGGGATAGACGCCGAAATCACACCAATCGGCACATGCAATTCCTCATACAATTTCTTCGCAAAAAAATATCCCGCTGCCGAAAACGAACGCAGTGCAGAATCTTCCGCTACACTCCATCCTAAATGCTTCGGGTCGGGGTTCATTTTTTTTCGCTCATCCAAAAAAATCCGGATAGCCGGATTGTGTGCCACATCCAGTTCATTCACCGGCCAATCCTTTCCCGGCGGCATCACCACTTTGCTATTTTTACGCATGGTGTATTCCATGTTCGATTGGCCAGAACACAACCATACTTCACCAATTAAAATATCATTTAATACTACCTTATCAGCCCCAGCAATCGTCATTTGTTGAGGCGTAGCATTAGCCTCCATCGCATCCAGCATCACTTTCCAATTTCCCTTTTCATCGGCCACTGTTTGCTTCTGCTGCCCGTTAAATTGAACCGTTATTTTTTCACCAACCGATGCATAGCCCCAAATCGGCACCGGCTGCCCTCTTTGCAACACCATGTTGTGTCCAATGATTTTTGGCAGCGAAATATTCGCTATAGCGTCCAAACTCATAGCACAAATCAAAACCATCAACAGATATATCCTGTGTACATTCATTTTTATTTTTTTGGAGGGGCTCTCTACTTCTTTCTTCGCTTCCGCTTTTGTTCCGGCTGCTCCGGGCTCCGCTGCGCTACGGCCCGGCCGAAAACACGGGCCGGGCTAAACCCTGCACATCCGGCAGCCCATCAGCAGAATGAATTCTATTGGGCAATGTGCAACGTTTGGTCTATCTATTCACCATAGCTTTATTCGACTATTCCATTGTGTGAAGACACGCAAAGGAGCGAAAATCAATTGTCAATTATCCATTATCAACTAAGCTTCGCTTCCAGCTTCTTCAACTCCGCTGCATTCGCTACTTTCTTTCCATTCACAAACAAGCTTAAGCCTTTCCCTTTATTGTATTTCAGCCCAGTTTTATCCCAAACAATGCAAATCGTTTTGCCATGATACAATACATTATCCAGGCAAAACCAATCCCATTTATTTTCGGGTACTAATGGGTTTACTTCCAGCACCTCATCAGCCCGTGGACGCAAGCCAACCAAACCCGTTATAATTAAATCATTAAACGTGGAATGATTGTAATAACGACTGCGTTCTTTATCACCCATCAACCAGTAACCTGTCTTTGGGTCAAGGTATTCACCCACATACGGGCGGCCCCGATAGTACTGCGACTCAACATAGGTTTGCAGCAGTTTGAAATAGGTAGAATCACCTACCACATTTTGCTGATAATTATTCAGCAAATTAGCCATGCCAGTCAGCGTTTGGCTGGTAGCAAAAGGCCATACCGCACCATCCCATTCGCAGGTTCCGGTGCCACGACTCATAAAACTTGGCGCACTTTGCTCCGCCGTTGTTATTCCAAATGGTGCTAAGAATTCTTTGCTATCCGTTATATACTGCCAGGCAGCGGATTTACTATTATCCGGCAGGTTAAAATACCAAGGAATGAAACCAATTTCTTCCCGCACATTGGCACTGGTATCTCCTTTTTCTTTCCGGGTTTCATAGAAGGTATTTGCCGGGTTCCAAAGCGCTGTTTCAATAAGGTTCTTCATCGTATCGGCTTTGGCTTCATACAGCTTTATATCAGTTGTATTACCAGCTAGTGTTGCAATGGCAGCAATAGCTTTTGCATTACCATACATGTAGGTATTAATCGTTGGGCGAGCATTCTTTTCTCTGCGTCCGCCGCTAATCGTTTCTTCCATTCCATCCTTTACGTCTGTCTGCCAAAACAGGCCGCTTTTCAATCGATGGTCGCCCTCCCATTGAGCATAATTATCTTTCAAATCGGGCAACATATCTCTTACATAAGCCGCATCTTTATTTACTAAAAACCGGTTGTAAATAGCATCAGCGCCCCAGGTACTAAAGCCACGAATTTTATTCATCGGTTTGCCGTCATTTCCCCGATACCAAACATGCACATAATCGTTCAAATATTGCTGATTATGCAGCCAGCGGCCTTCCATTAAATGGTGGCCAAAAGCACAGGCAATCAGGTTGTATTTATCGGCATAACTACGTTGCACTAAAAACTCATCAAATGCATAGCCAACGGGTGTTTGCTTCAGGTGTTTGCGAAGCGTCCACCAGCGGTAATAAAATATTTCTTCAAAATTTTGCTGCGGGCATTCAAACAAGGGAATATTCTGTTGCATCCAATCCCAGGCTTGTGCATTGGGAATGGCTTGTGCTATGTTCTCATCCTCCATCGTATTGAAATAATCAACGTAATGTTTAAAAGAAGCAGCTTTTAAAATAGATGTATTACTTGTAGCAGGTGCTTTCTTTTGTGCAAACAGAAATGTCACACAAAAAAAAGCCGCTATAAATGTTTTTAATTTTCTAACCATAGTTCGTTTTTCAATTGCCATCCAGAAACAAGGCATGCCTTTGTCTCTACAACATTTTTACTGTCTTCAATCCCGTTACAAACCAACTAGCTTCTTTATCTTTTTCACCGGCATTTTTCAAATCATAATCCTGGTCAGTTGGGGTATCGGCATTCGGGAAACGGCGAACATCGCCGGAGCGGAATGTCACCCGGCTGATACTTTCCAGCGGTTGAAAAAACAAGCTCAATCCAGTGGCTTTACCATTCACGGTAACGTTGTAAGAACGGGTGGCACAGTTCAACTCTACTTTAATATTACATGGTTCACCCGCTTTATATTTTCCTAGACCTTTATTGCGATAGCCAGCTTTGCAAATCAGCGAACCACCCGTATCAAACATCAATCGTACACCGGCCATTCCCTTCGCATCCTGAAATTCAATTTGCAAAGAACCAGCATCCGTTTGCTGTGGAATTACTGTAAATTCTGCTGTCATTTTTTTCGTATAAGATAGCGCTCTTTCTGCTTTGCCATAATCAAATAAATCCCAATCCTTTATCAACAATGCTTTATTGCCATCTTTCATTTTTTCGATACTTACCGGTGCCCACAGTGGACTAAAAATATTCCACCGATTCAATTCTTTTCCGACAGGCATAGCATTAAAATCTTCAGCCACATCAGCCGTCTCTTCACTCGCTACCGGCACCGGAATTTCACTCACCCAAAGATCTTCTTTATTCATGCTATACGTCACCCACATATTACCGCCCGGCGGGGTACCATCCATTTCCTGTATACCCCGTACATACTGCGGTCCGTACGACTTGTAAGCACCACCATACCTAAGACTGGTAATCTCGCCATTTACCAACAACAGATTTTTATAATTTAATCCATCATCGCTTACTGATACAGCCAATGGCCAGCGAAACTCGGATGGATTGTACACCGTGGCGTATTTTCCGTCGCTGGTTTTTTGTCCCCAAATCTTTGCATTCGCATTTACAAAACCCGGTGCCCGCAACGGATTGTACTCCCAGGTTTTGCCGTTATCGGCAGTCTGGCTAGTGAGTGCATATTTCCAAAGTCCCACTACTTTTCCATTGGGTAAACGGTAATAATTAAAAGCCTTAAAATCTTTCTTTAATGGAATTAAAGGATCATTCCGATCCGCCTCTTCCACCATTTGCTGCATCAATAAAGGGTTGCTTAGAATTTCATCACAAGCCGTTACAAAGCCTTTGTCCTTCGAAGTTTTGTAGAATGGAAATGTTGTGTTCTTTTCGTCAAATCCATGATTGTAACGCAAGAAATGAATAGGGCCGTATTTGCCATCCGGCAATATTTCCCGCACCACTCTTCCAATACCATTTCCGTCATTTGGATCATCATGTGGACCGAGGACAATTCCGTAAAAACCTAATGCCAGCAAGCGATTGCTCTTGCTGGTATAAAAACCAATCCGTTGATGCATTACCGCATCCAAATTCTTAGAAACTTCTGTACGGTCAGGTTTCGTGATTCCATCCGGCACTTTGTAAACCGGAAAAATAATTTCCGAATTATTCCAATGATATCCATCTTTCGAAGTCATCAACAACGTTCTTCCTGCACCAACATGTTCGCCTATTGGATTGCTTAAATATTCAAGATAAAACTGGTTGTGCCAATAAGCCAGCATGGGTTGATGGCTATACGTCCAGCTAGTGCCACCCGCCCATTCAGGATGTTGCCGATTAGCCCTAAATACTTGGATGTTATGTACCCCAATTGCCAGCGGCAACTGACCATGATGATAGTCTACATTAGAAAGCGTTGTGCCTGTATAGCGAATGGTATCCTGTGCCTGAGAGAAGTAAAAACTGAAAAGTAAAAAGTAAAAAAACAACCTCACATCTAACCTCTTCACACGGGTAGCCAGGGAAGCCGTAATACCACGCTGTAAATCAAATTTAATTTTCATATTTTATCTCTTTCTAAGCTCTTTGGAAACGTTTACGATTTTGAAGCAATTAACTGTAAACCCGTAAACAAGTAAACTATTTAACCGCTTTCAACCATGCATGTGCCATCAATTGAGCACCGGCTAATGTTGGGTGAACGCCATCGGCCGTCCAGTATACGCCGGGTGCTTTTTTCTGTGCTTCATCAAACACAGATTGATAAGGGATAAACGTTGCACCAAACTCACTCGTCAAATCTTTTGCAGCTTGTCGATAATCATTAAATGCAGGATACCAACTCTCCGTCACAGCGTTGATGCCAACTACGCCAAACGGTTCACCAATAATTAGCTTCACGTCCGGCAACTTTTGTTTGGTTCTATCCAGCAATGTTTTGTAGTCATCCTTGTATGTTTTTAATGTGCCGGTATATCCGTGTTTGGTAATAGCCCAATAATCATTTACGCCAATCAAAATGCTTAGCACATCTGGCTTAATATCGAACGTGTCCGCATCCCAACGAACTGCCAGTTGATACACTTTATCGCCGCTAATTCCCTTGTTATAAATCTTTAAATTTTTATCTGCAAACTGATCCATCAAACTTGCCGCAGCCAACATAGCATAACCGCTTCCCAGTGCAGCAGCAGTATTGAAAGTCTTATCGTCTTTCTTACGACTAGCATCTGTAATAGAATCACCTTGGAATAAAATTGTCATTCCATCTTTCAACTCAATACTGCTGCCCTTTTTAGGTGCAGGCATAGCCGAAATAATATCGGGCACCAGTGCTGCAAGTGTGCCTCCTAAAGCAGCCTGCTTAATAAATTTTCTTCTGCTATTGGTAAAAAATTTCATCTTAAAAATTTAGCCACAAATTACTGCTTCGTGTTGTTTGAATCTGTTTGTGCAACCTTAATTAACGGTTTCAACTGCTTCTTAGAAATCATTAGGATTGTTCCGTGTTTATGGCCTTCCGGAACACTGATTTGTGATGTAGCATCTGTAAAGGTTTTGAAGTCGGAAGTAAAGGCTGCTCCGAATTTTTTTGCACCATAATTATCAAAATAAATCAGCCAGCCGCCTTTTACTTTCGCCACGTTTGGTCCTTCACTCAGCTTAGGTGTAAATGCCGCAGATACATCATGCCAGGGACCGACAGCACTTTCGCCAAAAGCAACTTTTACGTCTCTTTCCGGTCGGGTGTTATCTTTTAGAATTAACACAAAATCTTTATCACCACACTTCAAAATCTGAGCATCAATTACACTAAACTTTGGATCTAAAAAAATCTTTGCTGGTGTGAAGGTTGAAAAGTCTTTTGTGGTGGTATAATACAGTCGGTGATTGTTCATTTCATCCTCAATTCCTTTTTCAAAACGGTATGGAACAGTGCTTGCCCAAACGATGATGTACCGACTACTATCGGCATCGTAATACAGTTCCGGCGCCCACACATTTACAGTTGTTTTTTCATCCGCCATTATGGGAACAATCTTCTGTTCGCTCCAATGTACTCCTTCTTTCGACGAAGCATAACCAAAGCCTTCATTGCC
>CAXTDG010000175.1:0-8440 GCA_964242675.1 uncultured Chitinophagaceae bacterium | reverse complement strand
GTGATGATTAGTGCAGGCGCAATGGGAGGTGCCCAAGGAATTGACTCAATTTTAAAAAATACAGAATGACATTTTCTGCTACGCAAATAGCACAATTAATACAGGGCCGGGTAGAAGGCAATGGAGATATGACTGTTAGTGGTTTTGGAAAAATAGAAGAGGCTGGCCAGCAGCAACTGGCTTTTCTGGCAAATCCTAAATACGAAGATTATCTATATACTACCCAGGCATCGATAGTGATAGTAAACGAAGGATTAGAACTGAAGCAGGCGGTAAATGCTACTATCATACGGGTACCTGATGCCTACACCGCTTTTGCCACTTTATTAGATGCTTATCAGCAAATGCAACAGCAGCAATTGGTGGGTATACAGCAGCCTTCTTTCATTGATGACTCAGCCCAGTTAGGTGAGCAGGTATTTGTTGGAGCATTTGCTTATATCGGTAAAAACGCTTCTATTGGTAAAGGCGCAAAAATTTACCCGCAGGTTTTTATAGGCGATAACGTATCAGTTGGTGAAAGTGCCGTACTGCACCCTGGTGTAAAAGTGTATCACCAATGCAAAATTGGTAAGAAAGTTATTATACACGCCGGGGCAGTTATAGGCAGCGATGGATTTGGGTTTGCGCCACAGGCTGATGGCAGTTTTAAAAAAGTACCTCAAACCGGAAATGTGGTGGTAGAAGATTTTGTAGAAATTGGTGCTAACACCACTATTGACCGGGCTACTATTGGCAGCACTACTATACAAGCCGGGGCAAAAATTGATAACCTGGTTCAAATTGCACACAACGTAGTGGTTGGTAATAACACTGTAATTGCGGCACAAGCTGGTATTAGTGGTAGTACGCATCTGGGTAAAAATGTAATGGTAGGCGGACAAGCAGGAATTGTTGGCCACTTACAAATAGCGGATGGTGCTCGTATCAACGCTCAGAGTGGCGTTACAAAGTCTTTAAAGCAGCCGAACACCGCTGTTACCGGATCACCGGCATTTGATTACACCACTGCTCTTCGTAGCCAGGTTGCTGCCAAGCACTTACCAGATATGGAAAAGCGGCTGAAAGAATTAGAAAAGCAACTAGCAGCTTTGCAAACGGAAACAGGCAGGCACTGATTTTGTGCTGAGCTATATAAATTGCATCTTATGGAAAATGAACCCATTACGCCGGAAGAAGGCATCACTTCGCCGGAACAGGAAATAAAAGACGTTTTTAAAACTGCTCCTGAAAACAAGATCTGGCAAACCGGCGAATCGTTTACAGAGTCTGATTGGGAAACCTACCTGCAGGATTCGTTGCATCAGGCAACTTCTGGTGATACGGTTTCGGTAGACGAAGCCCGCCGTCAAATTGAACAACTAAAAGCATTTCAGACACATGGCACTTAAATTAACTCGTACAGCTAGCGAAACGCTAAACGATATTATTCTGCATACGCTTCAGGAACAAGGCATCGAAAAAGCAGAAGCACTGGAGCAAGAAATTTTTGGTCAGCTGGAGCAATTGTCTGCCACCACTGATAATCTGGATGATGATACTATAAAGACTGTAGTATCAGGTAGTACCTTTTCCATTGTATATAAACAGGCCGGAGATGACTGCATCGTTTTAACTATCGCTCATTCATCCCGTTTAGCTAAAGTTATTAATTCTTAGGTTATGCTTCCTTCTATTGCTGGTGAGGTTAGCTTCAAAACCAGTCGCAGCGGCGGTGCTGGAGGGCAAAATGTAAATAAGGTGGAAACGGCGGTAGAAGGCTTTTGGAATATTACTGACAGCCGACTTTTTACAAACGAGCAGAAATTGGTTTTAACTGAAAAACTCAGCAACCGTATCAATAATGAAGGTCAGCTAATGGTTCGCAGCCAGGTGCATCGCAGTCAATTGAGCAATAAGGAAGAGGTGTTGAAGAAAATGCAGGCACTGATTGAAAAAGCTTTAGAAAAGAAAAAATTACGCATTGCCAGTAAGCCATCCAAAGGTGCAAAAGAAAGAAGGCTGACATCGAAGAAAATAGCCAGCGAAAAGAAAGCAATCAGGCAGCAGCGTTTTTGGTAAATAGTTTCTATAAATACTGATATTTTTTTAGAAAAGCTCCAAACAGTTGGCGCTTTTTATTTATCAGCCCACTTATATTTACGACACCTTAAACTTAAACACTATGATTGCAACAGCTGCCATTGTATTTGAATGCATTGATGGTAAAGACGACCGGCTGGCATTAACTGTAGAACCTGGTCAAAACATTGTGCTAGGACCACCCGGCGCTAATGAAAACAGTCTACAAGAATTAGAAACCCATTCAGGAATCATTGTTCTTACTCATCAGGATAGTCATTTACAAATAAATGCAGCAGAATGCACCGCTTCCGTAAAAATTAATGGTAGCCCAGTTACGGTAGCAACACTACGTCCTACAGATGTATTGCGTATTGGCAACTCCATCTGGAAGGCTGTTTATCCAGATCTGGAACCTATCACCCCTTCTAGTGCTGCCAATAACAAAACAAATTTCGATACTACTGCCATACGTAACAAGTTCTCCAATTTAATTGGCCTCGAAGAACTGAAAGACTTTAAACTTAAAAATATTTTCTCCCAGGTTTTCAAAAAGCATACACTGGTAGAAATGGAAGATCAGTTGGTAACCGGCACCATGAGTAATACCCCGGCGCTTACCGACATTGAAACCGACTGGGCCAAGCCCTGGCTTTTCTTTCGTATGCTGGTACTAAGTGTGGTTATTGATTTTGTGCTTATAATGGGTTATCACACTTTTAACAACACCAACTTTATTCCGGGTATCATCTTCGTTGGTTCCTTTGCAGTACCAGTAGCTACGCTCATGTTTTTCCTGGAGATGAATGTGCCCCGCAATATTTCCATTTTTGTGGTGATGGTGTTTCTGTTTGCCGGAGGCGTAGCATCGCTCATTGTCACTTCTATTTTTTTCGATCGGCTCGATTTTATAAGCAGGGTATTAGGTACACCGGCAGCAGGTATTATTGAGGAAACGGCAAAAATTCTTTGTGTCATCCTACTCATTAATAAGCTGAGCCGGTACAAGTGGATTCTCAATGGATTACTGATTGGTGCTGCCTTTGGTACCGGCTTTGCTGCTTTTGAAAGCTCAGGTTATGCCCTCAATTTTGCTTTACAGTCTGGCTCTTTTGATACTGGAATTGATATTATTGTTATGCGGGGCATCTTGGCTCCATTTGGCCACATTATCTGGACGGGCAATGCCGCTGCTGCATTATGGATAGTAAAAGGCGACAAATCTTTCCAGTGGAGTATGCTCAAGGATATTCGTTTTATCCGGGTTTTTCTTTCCAGTGTTGTACTGCATTTCCTATGGGATACCGATTTTTCTATTTTGTCATTACCCTTTGTAGGCGATTTGAAATTGGTTATTTTAGGAGTACTTGGCTGGGTTATTACCTTTCGCCTTATACAGGTAGGCTTACAGCAACTCAATAATGCCCGTAAGCTGGAGATTGAACGACTAACAGCTAACTAGTATTTATTAAAACAAAAAGCGAAACCCATTTTAAATAGGTTTCGCTTTTTTATGCGTTCATCTTGCAAATGACGTTTTCTTTTCCTTGTACTGTATCCAATGTAAAAAGATAAACAGGTAAATCCAAAGCCCATCTACAAAGTGCCAGTATGTTGCCATATTATCTACCGGTACAACACTATAGCTACGACGACTGCGGCGAAATGCTTGCCCCAATAGAACAAAAATGGCAATGATTCCGCCTAATACGTGTGCCATGTGCAATGCTGTAATAGCAAATAAGAAAGATCCTGATACATTGCTTCCTATTCCAATCAATTTAATTCCTCTTGCATTCAAATCATTAAAGCCAATCCATTGCATGGCAATGAAAGAAACTCCCAGTATAGCAGTTACTGCAATCAGTTGGCGGTAACGAGCCATTTGCCTGCCTTTAAATGCTTTCACTGCAAATTGAATAGTAATACTACTAGCCACAATGGTAACGGTACTATACCAAAATATTGTAGGCAGTTCAAAGCCTTGCCAGTTTATCTGGTTGCGCTTTACAATGTAAGCACTCGTCATTCCTGCAAACATCATAACGATGCTACCCAATGCAAGCCAGAGGGTAAACTTATGTGGATGAATTCTTTTCGATTCCTGCATGGCAGGCTGGTCAGTATAGGCTATGTTATCCATGGTAATGATATAGTTATAAAACAAGGTTTATGTATGAGTAGTTCACACGGAAACTGAATTTAGCTTATCTGCATACAGCGCAATCAGTACAATAGGTAAGTATATGTAACTGCTGAACATTACCCGGCGGGCTGCCTTCACGTCCATTTCTTTATACAACCTTACGCATTGCCACACCATACCTATGTTAGCAGCTATGATGATTACCAAACTAACTGCGCCACTCATTTTGTACAAATAGGGAAGAAATCCAATTGGTATCATAATTAAAGAATAGCCAATTGCTTGTAGGGCTGTATTGCGAGTTGGTTCATTTTGATTCGGTAATAATTTAAATCCTGCTTTTGTGTAATCGCTGTGTGCTACCCAGGCAATAGCCCAGAAATGTGGGAACTGCCATATAAACTGAATTAAAAATAAAATCCAACCACCTGCTGTAAAAGCATCTGCACCTGCTACCCATCCAATCAGGCAAGGAAAGGCTCCAGGAAAAGCACCAACCAATACTGATATAGCACTCACTTTTTTTAAGGGTGTATAAATAAAAGCATAAGTAAACAAACTCACCAGAGAAAGAAGTGCCGCCTGACCATTGAAAAAATACCACATGATGAGAACACCGCCAACAGCGCATAAAATTGTAAAAGTCCATGCTTCGCTCACCGAAATGCGGCCAGATGCAACAGGTCGGTTTGCGGTTCGCTTCATCAGAGCATCTGTATCTCGTTCCACTATCTGGTTAATAGCGTTGGCAGCCCCAGTAATCATTAACCCTCCTAGTGTAAGTAGTAAAACACTTTTTAGATTGAAGTGGATACCCGGCACTAATAAATAACTAATGACACTGGAAAAAACTACAGTGATACTAAGCGTAAACTTAATAAGTTCTTTATAATCCTTAAATCGGGAAACTTTTGGTAGCGTACCAGTAGAGGAAACAGACTGCATTGAAATAGTTACGAAAACACACCTAATCAGGTAATGCGGCTGCAAATGTACCGGCAAAAAAATAGTCCCGGTAAAATTTACCGGGACCATTTATATTAAGCATAGCAAGCAATCGGAGATTGAAAACCTACTATAGGAGATCGCAATGTTTAGTGCTTTGTTTCGCTTTCGCCAACAGGCACTGTTTGTGGGATGAAGTCTACACCATCCTTACCATAATCATATGCCCAACGATGAACTTCAGGAATATCACCAGGCCAGTTACCATGACCCGGGTTAATTGGAGTTGTCCATTCTAAGGTATTGCTATTCCAAGGATTTTGTTCCTGTACTTTTCTGCCCTTGAAAATGGAGTAGAAGAAGTTAAATACAAAAGTCAATTGCAAGAAAAACACAAAGATGGAAACGATAGATATGAAACGATTCAAATCATCGAACTGATTGAAAGAAGTATAACCACGATAGTCATATAGGCGACGAGCCATACCAGCCAAACCTTCATAGTGCATAGGCCAGAAAATCAGGTAAGCTCCAATTAATGTTCCCCAGAAATGGATATAGGCTAACGTATTATTCATGTAGCGTCCAAACATTTTAGGGAACCAATGATATACACCAGCGAACATACCAAAGAACGAAGCAACACCCATTACCAAGTGGAAGTGAGCAATTACGAAGTAAGTATCATGTAGCATCATATCTAAAGTAGAATTACCTAAATAGATACCTGTCAGTCCACCACTAATAAATAAACTAACAAATCCGATAGCAAATAGCATGGCTGGCGTAAACCGAATATTACCACGCCATAATGTTGTCAACCAATTGAACACTTTAATAGCAGATGGAACGGCAATCAACAATGTTAATAGTACGAAGAAAGACCCTAAGAACGGATTCAACCCCGTGACGAACATGTGGTGTGCCCAAACTAGAAAAGCAAGAATACAAATAGCAAACAGAGAACCTACCATTGCCATGTAACCAAAGATTGGCTTACGTGCATTAGTTGAAAGTACTTCTGATGCCATACCCATTGCTGGTAGTAGAATTATATATACTTCAGGGTGGCCTAAGAACCAGAACAAGTGTTGATATAAGATAGCGCTACCACCTTCGTTTGGAAGTGCACTTGCACCACTAATGAAAATGTCACTAAGGTAAAAACTGGTACCTAAATGTCGATCAAACAACAGCAAAACAAAACCACTTAATAGAACCGGGAAACTCAATACGCCTAATACAGCTGTAAAAAACAGTGCCCAAATGGTCAATGGCAAACGAGTCATGCTCATTCCCTTTGTACGCATGTTCAAAATGGTGGCTATATAATTTAGGCCAGCTAATAATTGGGAAACTACGAACAGCGCCATAGAGGTGATCCACATATCGGCACCTGTTTTTGATCCCTGCGAAGCAGCACCAATAGCACTCAGTGGAGGATAAGCCGTCCAACCCCCACTAAATGGACCCGTTTGAATAAACAGGGAAGACATCATTACAACACTGGCCATAAAGAAGAACCAGTAGCTCAACATGTTCATCATAGGCGATGCCATATCTCTTGCACCAACCTGTAGCGGAATTAAAAAGTTAGAAAAGGTACCACTTAAGCCAGCAGTCAACACAAAAAACACTAGGATAGTACCGTGCATTGTTACCAACGCATAATAAAACTCAGGTTTAATACGACCACCTTCCGCCCAATTAGGAAATATATCCTGTAACCAGGGAAATGCGGTATCCGGATAACCCAATTGCAGACGGAATAATACAGAAAACAAACCACCAACGATTGCCCAAATCATCCCTGTAATCAGGAACTGCTTGGAAATCATTTTATGATCCATACTGAAGATGTACTTCGATATGAACGACTCCTGATGATGGTGATCATGATGGACAGCAGGCGCTGTGGTAGCTGTGCCGGTATATGTTATTGCAGCTTCGTTACTCATTTGCTCTTAGTTCTATCTTATAAACGGCATTAACCGTAAAATTGTTTTACTTTTTACTAGTATTTCCTTCAACAGAAGGGAGTGTTTTTGTGGCTGTAGTTGCAGCTGTTGGTGTGTTGGTTGCATTGGTACTATCTTTAGCTGTAGCAGCATTCGTCGGGTCAAGCTTTGGAAATACTGTATAGAAGTTTGGCTTTTGCGAAGCCATCTTTGTATCAAATTCTTCCTGTGTGATTACTTCTATAGCACCTTTCATAGCATAGTGGTTTGAGCCACAAAGCTGATCACATACCAACTCGTAAGCAAAGTTTGCATTATTAGTTCGTTCTCTCATCTCTTTGGTTGTGTACTGTGGCGTAAACCAAAGTGTAGTAGGCAAACCTGGTACAGCATCCATCTTCAACCGGAACTGCGGAAGACCAACATCATGAATCACGTCCCTACTACCAATAATAATTTTTACTGGCTTGTTTTTTACCAAGTATAAAGGAGTTGGGGTAATATCATCCTTATTGGCAGAATCTCTCCAATCTTGCCCAAGGTTATTACCATCAATTTCATTGATAAGTTTATAGTCTCTCTTACCTAAGATTTTGTCCTTTCCTGGGTAGCGATAAATCCAGTTGAACTGCTTCCCAGTTACTTCTACAATCATCGCATTTTCAGGTGCATCGCCAGTTATTTTGAACCAGTGACGCAAGCCAAAAACAACTAGTACCGTGAGTGCTATTGCTGGTATAATCGTCCAAATCACTTCCAGGCGGTTATTGTGTGGTAGGTAAAACACTTTACGCCCTTCTTTTTCCTGATAGCGGAACGAAAACCAAAAAAGCGCTACTTGTGTAAGGATGAACACAAAACCAGTGATGTATAATGTTATCATGAACATCTGGTCGATAGTTTCACCTTCTACTGAAGCACTGCCTTCAGGAAAGAATGTTTTTTTTGCCAGAGACTGATTACATAAATAAGCGCCGATTAGCCCCACTATTAAAAAGCTGAGCATTAAAAAGCCGTTGATTCTATTGCTCTGTTCCCGGCTCTTTTTTTCGCCCTTTAATATTCCTACATATTCATTGGCCTTGGCTATCTGGAAAATTACCAGAAATACCATTACCACTATTGCTAATAATAACCAGATATTCATACTGAGTTCTATAATTTAAAATCCTTTGTGTAAAGCAAAGAATGTGTGTTCGTTTAACGCTTATTCGACTATTACAGTTTGATAAAGCGAATATAAATTAGGTATGATGGATAATACTTTCTTTTAAGAACGGGTGGTGTTTAATAACCAGCGGACGTTTCGCTAACGCATTACCAGTAAGTA
>CAXTDG010000174.1:0-8485 GCA_964242675.1 uncultured Chitinophagaceae bacterium | reverse complement strand
AAATTGATGGAATCGCTTATAAACGCATCTGGCTCAACGAAGCGATATTTAAACTTACTACCACTTACCGCCTGGCAGCGTTCCAAAAAATTTTGAGTGCTATTTGCCAGCTTGCGAAAGCCTGCTGGTAAGTTTTCGCCTGCCAGCAATACATCTATTTCAACTGGCTCATCAAGATTGCGGAGCAATTTTTTTGTAGGCTCGTCCAGCGTAAAACGTTTTTCTGCCGTAAGGTCGAGCCCGCTGGATAATTGGGTGCTGCCAACATACATAAAGGCTGCAATAGCAGGAAACACCACCCAGGCAATTTTGGCTTTCAGCAACTTTTTACGGCTCCCTAATCGCTTTTGCGTTAAAGCCAGGAACACCCCAATTATCAATAAAAAATACACAACATCTTTCAACTCAATCAGCCCACGGCTCATGCTTTGGTAGTGGTACCGAATGCCAGCCTGCTCCAGGTAGTAATCTGCATTTCCTTTAAAAGATGGAATACGGCTTAAGGCATCAAACCCATTGTATAAAATGAAACAAGCCAGCGCTCCTGCCAAAAAACCTACGATGGAATTAGCGGTAAAAGCACTGCAAAAAATACCAATGGCGGTAAAAGCGGCGATAAGTAAAATCAACCCAATATAACTACCAATGATGCCGCCGGTATCGATGCTACCGGTAACACTTAATTGCTTAATAGTGAACACATACACCAGTGTAGGCACCAGGGCTAGCAACGCCAGCAGCAACGAAGCGGCATACTTGCCTCCTACTATTTGGCCCATGGTTAGTGGCCGGGTTTGTAGCAGTTCCCAGGTACCGCTTCTGAACTCATCGGGGAAGCTACGCATGGTGATGGCCGGAATGAGCAGCAGTAATACCCACGGCGCCAGGTCGAAAAACTTGTCCATGGTGGCAAAGCCATAATCGAGCAGGCTGGTATCAGGGAAAATGAAAAGAAACAAGCCCATCAACAACAGAAAAACGGCGATGGCCAGATAACCGGTAAGGCTGCTAAAAAACTGCCGCCATTCTTTTTTACAAATGCTCCACATAGGTAGGGTTGCAAGATAACGGTGGTGAATTGATAATTGACAATGGATAATTAACAATGCCCACTGGTGCATAAACGCTAAAGCGGCCGTTGTAGTTCCTCGCAACCAACTGTAAGTGGTAAATTATTTGCTAAAGGTGCCTTTTCATAAAGTCTTCCCTTTTACTTCGGGGTTCTAAAGAGCGGCACTTTACCCACTTTCATTATCCATTGTCAATTATTACTTGTAGATGAACGAATTTCTCCAGTACATTTTCCTAAACAACACGGTTCAGGACTATCTTATTTCCATTGCTATTATCCTGGTTGTGCTCGTTATCAAGCGGCTTATTTCCCGCTACCTGGCCGGTCTGCTTTGCCGTATTATTACCCGGTTCGATAAAAATTTCAACCAGCAAAATTTTGAATTGATCGTACTGAAAGCCATCGAAACCTTTCTACTAATTTTAGTATTGGTAATTGCCGGGGAAAGATTGCGAATGCCCGAGATGTTCCGTTTTCAGATCTGGAACGTGAGCCTGGCGGGGTTGCTGGAAAGCCTATCGGTACTAGCGTTGATCATTTCCTTCATCTGGCTATGCATGCGGGTAGTGGAATTTGTGGGTTCCATTTTGCACGACCGTGCCTTACTAACCCATGACCGGGGCGACGACCAGCTAGTGATTTTCTTTAAGGATTTACTAAAAGTGCTGATTGGTATTGTAGGCATTTTGCTGGTGATCAAATACACCTTTCACCAGCCGCTCAACCAGATACTCACCAGCATCAGCATTGTTGGGGCTGCACTAGCGCTGGCATTTCGGGAAAGCCTGGAAAACCTGATTGCGTCGTTTATTATTTTCTTTGATAAGCCTTTTACTACTGGTGATACTGTAAAAGTGCAAAACGTAAACGGAATGGTAGAGCGGATCGGGCTGCGAAGTACCCGCATTCGTACCGTAGATAAAACTTTTGTAACGGTGCCGAATAAAGTGATGGTGGACAGCATATTGGATAACCAAAGCATGCGAACCCAACGAAATGTGCTGGCAACACTACAACTGCACCTGCTAACGCCACCGGAGAAACTAGAATCCGTAATAGAGGCCGTAACTGAAATGCTGCAAAAACATCGCTACGTCATTGATAACAATGTGTACTTCAGCGATACCGGGGCGGGTGCTCATTTTATTACCGTTGAATACTTTGTATCGGTAGATATTTCGATGAAGGATTTTAATAAAGTAAAAGAAGAAGTGAACCTGAATATAACCAAAATACTAGCACAAGAGGAAGTAAGGCTTGCAGCCGCACCAGCTTCATAAACCTAACTGGTCGCTGGAAGTAATTTGACAATAGTATCAGGTAATCAGTCTTTTAAACATAAAAAACAGCTACTTTATTGCAGCTGCTTTTCTTTTGCTATAATAGATTTAATTAAATCGATTTTTGATGAGTTGACCAATTACTCTTTACCAGATAAGTAAGTATCTAAATCTTGTAATCCTTTGTCCCAGCCTTCCTTATGCGGCACTATGGCTTCATCGCTTATAAAACCCTGCTGCTGTACATCCAGATGGCTACCCTCGCCCTGGCTGCTAAATGTTATTGACAGTTTATATTCTCCATTGCGGATGGGTTCAGCAGGCACATCCCAGTTCCAGGTGTATACCAGTTTTTCAGCAGGTTTGGCTTCTTCATAAGTTCCGTTGATAATGAAAAGCGTAGTGCCCTCGTCGTCAACAAATTCATATTTCACTTCGCCGCCCTCTTTAATATCATTGACCAACGATTTCAATGTATTGCCATTTGGTTTCCACCACTGTTTCAGGGCTTCTTCGGTAGTCCAGGCTTCGTATAGTTTTTCTACAGGTACCGAAAAGTCTTTTTGTGTATCGAAACTGGCTTGCTGTGATGCTTCCATAATTTTTTGTTTTAGTTATTAGTAACAATATAATTTTGCAGATGGTTGCTTTTCCGTTAGTAAAAGAAAAGCCTCCAGGCAACTTTTATTGCGTAAAACCGGACAAGAATTAAGCCTAAAACTTAATATGGAATAGTGTGGAAACAGCTTTCTAAGTATTATCAACTCACTTATAATTAAGCATTTTCAAAAAAAGAAAATACTGTAGTGCCATAGTTACGTTGGCGAATAAAACCAGGATAGCCCTCGTAATTATTGCGGGGTGTATGTTCTAAAATGAAAACACCATCCTCATTGAGCAGCTTTTTGCTTACGATTATCTTAGGCAGTTCGTCAATGGTTTGCAAGGCATATGGGGGGCCAGCAAAAATGAAATCGAATTGCTGGTTACAGGTTTCCAGGAATTTGAACACATCGCTCTGTAATACACGGGCATTTTCTATTGGCAGGTTGGCAATGTTTTTTTTGATGAAGGCTAACATCTGGTTGTCCTTCTCTACAATGGTGAGTTGGGTAGCGCCACGGCTGGCCAGTTCGTAGCTAATAGCACCCGTACCGCCAAACAAATCCAAAGTGCTAAAACCTTCAAAGTCAATCTGGTTTTGCAAAATATTGAACAGCCCTTCCTTTGCTATATCGGTTGTAGGCCGGGTGTACGGCATTTTGGTGGGTGGATGAATTCTTCGGCCACCCCATTTGCCGGAAATAATTCTCATAGCGGCTGAATTAATGGAGTAAAATAATGAGATGGCACTTCAGTAAAGGCCGGATGTTGAAGAACGGCAGTTGCTTTTGCAAAATGCAGATTGGCAAAATAGGTTTTCAGCAATTGGTAAATGTCGTCCTGCTCCTGCTCCTGGCCCTGCAAAACAAGTTGTAAAAACAATGGTGAAATATCGAAAACACGGCAGGCATTCAACAAATGATACAACACATCTTCATTTGCCGTAAATGAAAAACAACGGGCTAGCAGTAATTGTCCCTCTTGAACAATTGCTAGTTCAGCAGTTGTTTTCCCCACGTATAAAAGCAAAATGGCATCATTAGCAGTTGCTTCAAATAACGCCTGATTTACCAGTAATCCTAAACTGCTTTTTACCTCAGCCTGCGGAAATAGCTTTTGGATGATGGCTAGTCTCTCCTCTTCAATCAAAAAGCCAGCAATCATTTTTTCATTTACCTCATTGGTAAAAATCTGCGAGCCTTCTTTAATACCAAACTGCGTTTTAATAAACAAGTCAGCGCCCTCTTCTAGTTCTTTTGGAATAAGTACGGACTGTGGTGTAGATACAAATACGACTGTTTGTAGCCCGGTAAAACTGACTAACGTACTTTTTTGCTTTAACTCGGTAATGAAATGCTCGGAGTCATTTTCTTCCTTACTATATTTTAGTATTTCTGCCGCCTGCCACTGACCAGACACGGTATCGGCCAGTGCAAATAGCAACAGGTTATCATCCCAACGCACCAGCAGCCTTTTGCTTTCCTTTTCAAAAGCGGCAGTAGCATCAGTTGTTATATCAGCGAGGCGTTGTATCATACGGTAGGGCGTGCAAAATAAGCATCACAGCGACAATTCCGCTTATTTTCGCCTTCTTATGGCCAACGCACCAACACAAGCATTACAGGTTAAAACAACCTACCGGCAAATTATCAGCATTGCTTTGCCAATTGCTGCTGCCGTACTGGTGCCACAAGCCAACTTTGTAACCAATAATATTTTCCTGAGCCATGTGCAAGGCCACGGCCGGGATACACTGGCAATAGCAGGAATTACCGGTGTTTATTATCTCATTTTCGCTGTCATCGGGTTGGGCCTCAACAATGGTTTACAGGCGCTTATCAGCCGTCGGGCTGGCGAAAACAGGCCTGATGAAATTGGGCGATTATTTGCCGGTTCGGTTCGTATTTCCATCCTGTTTGCAGCTATTGGTATTGCTTTTACTTATTTGCTGGCACCATTTATACTCAAGCAAGTAATACAACCGCACAATTACGAACTGGCCATTCGTTTTCTCAGAATTCGTATCTGGGGCTTGCCGTTTTTGTTTATCTACCAAATGCGGAATGCCTTGTTGGTTGGTACTAACAATAGCCGCTACCTGGTTACCGGCACCCTGGCCGAAACGCTGACGAATATTTTGCTGGACTACCTGCTGATATATGGCCACTGGGGCCTGCCCGAAATGGGTTTCAACGGAGCAGCCGTGGCCAGCATTATTGCTGAGGCTACGGGTATGGTGGTGGTATTTGCAGTGGTACATTTCAAAGGCATTAGTCACCAGTTTCAACTCTATTGCCATTGGAAACACCATGCGGCTACCACCCGGCTGATCCTTACCCAGAGTACGCCGCTCATTTTGCAGTTTGTCATCAGCATCGTATGTTGGGAGCTATTTTACATATTGGTAGAGCGGCATGGTGCCCGTATACAAGATGGCAATACCGGCTTGGCCATCAGCAATACCATGCGAAATGTGCTGGGCGTTTTTGGTTGGGTTAGCTGGGCATTTGCCGCTACCAGTAACAGCATGGTCAGCAATCTTATTGGGCAGGGGCTGGACAATAGAGTTGTACATGTCATTAAAAAAATTACCTGGTGCAGCCTGGGTTATTCCATTGTGGTGGTAGCATTGCTCAATCTTTTTCCAGGTTTATTTCTATCCATTTATGGGCAGGGAAATGATTTTATACAAGCCGCCCTACCTACCCTTCGTACGGTATCAGTAGCATTAATACTGATGTCGGTTGGTACCGTTTGGCTAAATGCTATTACGGGTACTGGTAATACCCGTATTAACTTACTGATTGAACTAATAGCCATTGTACTGTACTGCTTTTACGTATGGTATGTGTTTGAGGTACGGGATTGGAGCGTTACTATTGGGTGGATGAGCGAATGGCTCTACTGGGCAGTGATATTTGGCTTTGCACTTGCTTACATCGCCAGCGGCAAGTGGAAGGGAAAGCGGATATAAGTTTACAGCTAAATAGATAGCTTTGTAAGATTATTATATGCTGACAGCCATTCAACATATTGCTCAGGAATACAAACAGGCGTTACAAGAACTGTATGGACCCCAACTGGACAAACTCATCCTATTCGGCTCCCATGCCCGTGGCGATTTTCATGAAGAATCGGATATTGACTTTGCAGTGGTACTGGCAGATCCCTCCATGAAGGCTTCAAATGAGATTATTAAAAGTTCTGCCATTAGCTTCAAGATAGGTTTAAAACACAATGTTTGTATATCTCCTATTCTTGTGAGTTCTCAAACATTACAGACTTCTATGCAGGGAGTTTATAGGGACATAAGAAAGGAGGGAGTGGAAATATGAACAGTAACACTGAATCTTTTAAAGCGCTGGAAAGGGCAGATGATGCAATACAAGCAGCAAAATACGATTTGGAAGGAGGTCATGTTCTTGCAGCAGCTAACCGGTCTTACTATGCCATGTTTTATTGTATGACGGCTTTGCTTTACACCAAAGATGTATTTGCTAAAACTCATTAAGGAGTTCAATCAAAGTTCAATGAATTTTTTATAAAAACTGGCCTACTTGACATATACGTGGGCAAATACGTTCAGCAGGCATCGGCTCTAAGGCAAAATGCAGATTATGATTTGAATGTAAATATTGAAACTAATCAGGTAAAAGAAATGCTTGATAATGCTGTAGATTTTTACCAGCATACAAAGCAGTATTTAGAAGAAATTTGATTTAGCTATATTACCAAATACAGTAACGAACGTAAATAAGAAAGGCATCGTTTTAAACGATGCTTTTCTTATTTATACAATACATAGCCTTTTATTCACTACTCACCATTGACCATTCACCGTTCTTATTCTTTCGTCCACAGCACTTTTTCCTGGATAGGTACATTGCGTTTGGCTGGGGCAGTTACATCACTATAGCCTAGGTACAACACGCCTAATACATGGTCTTCGTCCCGCAGGTTTAGTAGCTTTTTCATTGATGGTTGCAGTGCCTGACCGCCGGTGCTCCAAAAGCCGGAAATACCTGCGGCAGAAGCGCCGATCAATAAATTTTCAATAGCACAACTGGTAGCAACTACCTCTTCTATCGGCGGTATTTTAGGCAGATCGCCCCGACGCATGGCAGCCACAATAACATGCGATGCCTGCGTTCCCATATTTACCAGGTTGTCGTAAGTGGTTTGCATAAAATTATCGCCTGCATTATCCTGGTACAGGTCGGCATGTTGACGGCAAAAAGTAGCTACACCATTACCGGAATACACAAAAAAGCGCCACGGTTCGGTACGGGCATGGGTAGGTGCCCAATCGGCCAACTCCAGTAATTGTTGTACCAGTGCATCATCAATCTTTTGCCCGTTCATTTGGGCAGGTTTTATATTCCGACGGCTGCGTATAGCTGCAGCCACCGTTTCAAATTGTTCGTTCATAGGTGGGCGAAGATAAGGTGGTGAATGGTGAATGATCAATAGTGAATGCAGGTTATAAATCATCAATATTTAGGATTGCTTCTCTGACACGCTTGTTGCTTCTGACTCATTTTGATTATTCACCTTTGACCATTTACTATTCACGGCTATTGATCACTAATTTCCTATCAACTGAAAAATTTTTGGGACAAACGGGCGTTTCTCTACTTTCACGTCATGCAAAGCCCAACCATGAAGACTGCTGCCCTATTGCTATTATTCACCATTCACTATTCACTGTTCACTACTTCTGCCCAAACGACTTTTCAGCCAGAGGTGATTCGCAATACCGACATAAAAGGCATCAAACTATTTCCTGCCGGAGATCAATTATCTTATGCCATTACACAGTTAGGAGTAGAAAATACGTTGGAGTTGCATTTTGATGACCTAGCAGGATCATCCCGAAACTACTATTACACCTACCAGCTTTGCGATGCCGACTGGACGCCGGTAAATCTTAGCCAATTCGATTATTTGAAAGGCTTTTCTCAAAACCGGCTTACCATTTACCGGCCTTCTTCCGTTGTACTTACCCGCTATATACATTATACGGCCACCCTACCAGTGAGTAATTTAATGCCTAGCCGCAGTGGCAACTACTTATTAAAAGTGTTTGAAAACGGCGATACTAGTCGCCTCTTGTTTACTAAGAAAATGCTGGTGGTGGATAATAAAGTGGGCGTAGCTGCGAATGTTATTCAGCCTTTTTCGGGCCGGGATTTCAATACGCACCAACGGGTAACGGTGACGCTGAACCCTAATAACCTCGACATTTTTAATACAAATCAGCAGATAAAAGTTGTGGTGATGCAAAACTATCGCTGGGATGGTGCCCAGATAGCCACCTCTGCTACTTTCATCCGCAACCGCAACCTGGAATTTAACCAGGAAGGTCTGTTCGATTTTGAAGGTGGAAAAGAATTTCGCTGGCTTGACCTCCGGAGTTTTCGCTTGCTGAGCGACCGGGTACGAGTTGGAGAAGTTGTGAATGGGCAAATGAATGTGTTGGTATCGCCGGATACGGCTCGGCCCTCTTTCCGCTATCAGTATTACAAAGACC
>CAXTDG010000173.1:0-8492 GCA_964242675.1 uncultured Chitinophagaceae bacterium | reverse complement strand
TTTGGACTGGCGTATGACTGGTTTTCCACCAAGCCAAATGTGACAGAACCTAAAGCAGCCGGATTAATTCCTGGGGTAAATGGACTACAGATTGGCATTGTAGAAAAATTTGAGGACGACCCTGATAAGCAGAACCGGGTGAAGGTTGCCGTCCCAGCCATGAACAATACAAAAGGTATTTTATGGTCTAGGTTAGCTACGCCTTCAGCGGGTAACAATGCCGGTATCTTTTTTCAGCCGGAGCCGGGAGATGAGGTAATTCTGGGGTTTTTGAATGATGATCCACGTCAGCCAATTATTCTAGGAGCGGTGCATAGTTCTAGCAATCCATCGCCGCTAAAGCCTGCGGATAAAAACCCGGAAAAAGGCGTGGTAACAAAAGGCGGGATCAAGATTTTGCTGAACGATGAAAACAAACTGCTCACCCTCCTTACTTCCGACAAAAACACCATCATCATTAACGATAAAGATAAATTGATAGAAATAAAAGACGCTAATAATAACATAGTGAAACTGAGTGCCGACGGCATTACGCTGGACAGCGGCAAAGACATTATCATCAAAGCAAAAGGTGCTATCAAAATGACGGCCTCCGCCAAAGTAGAAATCAAAGGCTCTGAAATAGACATTACTTAAACTGACTTATAAAACGCTATATGAACGATCCTATCCGACTAAACTTATCCATACCCGAACTAAACATGCTGCTGGAAGCTTTGGGCGGAATGCCTTATTATAAGGTGTACGAGCTAATTGGAAAACTACAAAGCCAGGCACAGGAACAACTAAACGGTTCAGCAAACCAGGCATCGCAACCTGCCGTTGAGTCGCAGAAAGTTGTTGCCACCAACGGTGTGCATGCCGGGTAATAGCTCACCCATCTATTTGTTCAATAAGTTCAGAATTAAAGAGTAAACTATTGCTCAAATGAACAGGTGAACAAGCAAACGAAACCCTACAACGTAGCACTTTAAACCTTAAATTTTAAACGGCTGTTCAATCATGCTAAGCGAAGAATCTTTTCTCGGTCGGGGCTGGGCATTTCCGCCACAGTTTTTTTCGTCGGGTGCCGAAGTGGAACTGGTTTTTGGCGAAGAAGACATCCGGCAAAGCTTGCAGATTTTGTTTTCTACGGCCCTTAACGAACGGGTGATGTTTCCGGCCTATGGTTGCGAAATGAACCGCTACCTGTTTGAAGAAGTAGACCAGGCGCTGGTAAATGGACTGACCGGCATCATCGAAGATGCTATATTGAACAACGAGCCACGGATAGATACCAATGCGGTGGATGTAGATAAAAGTGAAAGCGATGCCGGGTTGCTGCTCATATCCATTCAATACACCGTTCGGGCTACCAATAACCGCTACAATATGGTATATCCGTTTTACATCAACGAGGCTTCCGTACAGCCTGCAAATGCTTAACGATGGCCGATTATGTAATACTCGAAAATGACCTGGCGATGTTCATGCCCCTATTTTCTCCGGCCATTGTGGTGGTGCAACCCGGTAAAATGCCCGCTACCGGTAAAACAAAACTGGCCGGGAAAAAAATATGCCTGAAAGGCGATGAGGCTCAATTAAAAGTTCCGGGCTGTACTTATATGACACCGCAATACAGCATACCCGGCGTAGGCACACTCAAGATTCAATCGCTAATGCCTAACCAGCTTACGATGAAAACCAAAAGCGGCAGTAAGCAGATCATTTTAAAAGGCAGCAAATTCATAGCGGTATTCGAGGTACAAAGCCCAGCCCAGCAACCCACCCCAGCCGGCCCGGTACCAGATGGCACACCTCAATACATGGGCAACGGAAATTTTATAACCACCAACATGAAATTTAAGGCCACTTAACTGGTATAACATAATATGAGCAACGGGCTATTATCTGAAATTATACTACAGCGGGATGGAACCAGCCAGTCGCAACGGCAGGCCTCTGCGCTACAGCCCGATTTCATTCCCGTAGAGGAGCGTACACTGGAAGACTGGTTGACTTTTGCCCAACAATTTGCTGCTGAACTTACTTTTTTCGACAACGATAATAACCCTAATGGTACCTGGGAAAGTTTTCTCACAGATGCTGCTATCACTAATAAACAGTTTGTAGCCGACCTACTGGCGTATGTGCAAAATCCTGATACTTTTTCGGGAGATACAGAGAAACTTCGCAAACTATCGAGGCCACACCTGGTGCTTTTTGTTAGCTTTTTGCAGTTGCTAGGCTACATCAAAGAGCAGCTAAATGGGTTTACCAAAAAACACCTTGATTTCTTTTACTTCGATATACTAGGCCTTACTCCTAAAGGGCCGGTACCCGATGTGGCTAATGTAATTATACAACTGGCCGACGATGTACAGGAACTTTTCGTAGCCAAAGGCACGGGTCTGCTGGCGGGCAAGGATAGCCTGGATAAAGACCTGGTGTACATCACGGAAAAGGATACCGTCATTAGCCAGGCAACTATTAAAAAAATAAAAACCTTATATACCGGTAAACAGGCAACTACACTACACCAGCTATTGCAAGATGAAAGCATAAAGGTAGATAGTGAGCGGATGCTAAAAATGATGCAACTGGTGCTAGGCTACCCGATGCCTGGTGATCCGCTTCCGTACTATAACAATGCCCCGGTTACACTAGACATCCTGAATGCCTTGGTAAATGACGAACGAGCCACTGACTACATAACTGGCAAACTCTTTCTTACCAAAGAGGAATTTGCCGACCTTGTACCCAATTACGCTTCAAACTGGAGCAAAACAGAAACGACACTTATCAATGCTTATCGGAGAAAAGAGCTAAAAAAAGTCCGGCAGCAAGAAACCGACGCAAAAGCTGGTTTTCTAAAAATGTTTTTGTTTGCGTTGGGCAATCCACAACCTGGCGATGCCTTGCCGCCTTACGGAAATAAAAGCGCCGATCTGGATGCCATTTTTAATGACCTGAATAATAACGTCACTGCAAAAGAGGCTGAGGCGTACATTAAAGACTATCTATATCTTACTAGAGAAAGTTTCACTAACAGCATAATTGTACGCAATAATGCCAAAGCAACTGATGCTGCATGGTTAACCGTGTATGCTGATGTTGCAGTAGCACAACAAAAAAAGCGAACCAACTTATTGGCCGACCCCTTTCAGGTGCAATGGCTAAATGGCTATGCCACTACAGATGCTTTGGCCAGTGCCATTGCATCAGGCAACAGCGGTGACACTACGCTTAGTTTCAATACATTCGGCAAAGGGCATTCGCCTAAAGAACTAAGCGGAGCTAAACCTGCCAGCATTGGTTTTGCCATAGCATCGCCGCAGTTGCTGATGCAGGAAGGCAAGCGAACTGTAACTGCAACACTCGTTTTTCAAGACAATTCTTTAGCAGCTATACCAGATGACAATTCAAACTTATTCTCCTTTTTCTTAAGCACCGGTACTGGCTGGTACAATGCTGCTGCCGCTATATTTTCTTATGGAAATGTATCACGGGATACAAATGGAAATGCCGTCTCAAACGGTGATAATGTAAGGTTTACCCCCACAACTACAGGTATAAATGCGGTGCAGGTGCAGCTAACGCTTGCTGAAACCGACCCTCCTGTCGTACCGCCTGTTGCCCCCGACGATATAGTATCGGTACATAGTAATTATCCGGTTTTAGCCGCTATCCTTAACCAGTCGGATGCAGCACTGAGCAATTACAGATGGTTTAAAGATGCCATACTACAGCAAGTGGCCGTACAGGTAAAGGTGGAAGGGCTAAAAGCCCTGACGTTGCAAAACGATGATGCAGTACTTAACTCTAAAAAACCGTTTGAACCGTTTGGAAGCAATCCGGAAGTGGGGAGCCATTTTTACTTTGCTCATTCTGAAGTAAGCAGCAAACCGCTGAATACGCTGGCACTGCGGTTTGAATGGATGAATAAACCGCCTGATCTGGGGCAGTATTATAAAGATTACGGAAACATTGATGCCGGTAAACCAATCACCAATGCTTCATTTAAAGCGGCTTTGAAATACAATGATGATACGACAGTTGTAGCTATACCACCGCCTGTAAGGCTTTTCGACGATGATGCATCCTCCGTAATACATATTGAGCAGCGGAATATTCCACAACTGGTGCAGCGGTCGGTTAATACTGAAGAGGAGGAAACGATAGCCTGGAAACGCTTTTTTTTACTGGAATTAAATACACCTGATTTTCAACATGCTGCTTACCCGGCCCTGGCAGCAAGAAAGGCTTACTTAAATGCTGGTGCAATAGCAAATGCAAATGCACTTCCCGCCAATGAGCCGCAAAGAGGAGATAAGATCAACCAGGCGTATGCTGCTGCTACGCCGCTCAACCCACCTTACACGCCTAAGCTAAAAAGCTTTTCAATTGATTATACTGCCTCATTTACAATAGCACTGAAAGCAGATGCTACAAATGGCGCCAACTCTTTCTTCCACATCACCGCATTTGGTTACGAAGAAATGAGCAACCCGCAGCCGCTTTCTGATGTTACTGCAAAGGCAGCTAGTGTAGCTGTGCCTTTGTTGCCGCAGTTCCAAAACGACGGCCTGGTGTATGTCGGCA
Source organism: uncultured Chitinophagaceae bacterium (assembly GCA_964242675.1). Classification (GTDB taxonomy): domain Bacteria; phylum Bacteroidota; class Bacteroidia; order Chitinophagales; family Chitinophagaceae; genus JAZKFT01. Next base: position 3,911 of record CAXTDG010000173.1, on the reverse strand, counting down.
TTGATAAGTTATTTGCTCCGCAAAACCTGTCCCTGTTTTTCCAGATGGCGGAGGGCAGTGCCAATCCTGATTTGGAAAAGCCAGCTGTAAGCTGGAGTTATTTAAGCAGCGGTAATAACTGGCAACCGTTGCAAGGAACCAACCTCATTTTCGACAGTACCAATGGCCTGCTCAACACCGGTATTATTGAATTTGCTATACCGGGTGATGCCACCAATAGAAATACCGCTATGGGCGAAAATCTATACTGGTTACAGGCAGGTGTTTCCGGCAATTCCGATGCTATACCCGATACGGTGGCGGTGTTTACACAAGCTGTTAGCACCCGTTTTGTTGATAACGAAAATGCACCAGAACATTTCCTTACCCCACTGCCGCCGGGCAGCATTCAGGAAACAGCCATCACCATTCCTGAGATAGATAAAATACTACAGCCTTTTTCTTCGCTGAAAGGAAAGCCTGCTGAGGCAGATGAGCAATTTTACATACGGGTGAGTGAAAGACTGCGGCACAAAGGCAGGGCACTCACCATGTGGGATTATGAGTACCTGGTGCTAGAGCAGTTTCCGGAAATTTATAAAGTAAAATGCGTACCCACAAATGGGGCCGGCATAATAGAAGTCATCGTAATTCCCGACATAAAAGGCAAGCTTCCATTCAATCCGTTTCAACCAAAAGCACCTTCCAATTTGCTATACACAATTCAGCAGTATCTGGAACAACGCATTAGTACCTGGGCCATAGTGAAGGTGAAAAATCCAACTTACACACAAGTAAAAGTGCGGATAGCGGTAAAGATTAAAGACGGCTATAGCGAAAATTATTTCCTGGCTAAACTGGAAGAAGATTTAATAAAATACCTGGCTCCCTGGGCGTATGATACGGCCGCTGAAATATTTCTGGATCGCCGTATTGATGCCGATGTGATTGTGAATTTCGTGGCCGAACAGTTCTACATTGACTATGCTTCGGATGTGTATTTATTTACCAGTACCAATGGAAAAGAGTTTACCTCCATCAACCTGGTAGATAGAGAAAACTATGTGCAGGCAACCAACCCAGGGGAAATACTGGTATCTGCGCCGGGGCATATCATTGATGTTATTCGTAAAGATTACGTGGCAAATAACTACAGGGGCATTGGCTATATGAAGGTGCAACTGGACTTTAAAATAGGGTAATGGAAAAAACGGATCCATCTGTTTCATCCATTTTAATGCTAACCATAAAACTTAAAACATGTCGAACAGAACTAAGCTAAAAAGCTATTTCGTTACCAACGCAGTACCTACGGCAGCCCAGTTTGCCGAACTCATTGATTCCGGCCTCAACCCTGATGAAGATAGCATTAAAAAACTGAGTGCCGGACCCGTAGCGTTAGAAGCCCAGGGAGAAGCCACTGGCCCACAAGAAGTATTACATTTTTACAAAAAATTCAGCGACACGGACGCCGCCTGGAAAATAAATCTGAACGGACGGACAGCCAATGCCGGACTAAACATCAGCAACGCCGCTAACCAAAGCCGCCTGTTTATAAAAGAAACTGATGGCAGTATAGGTGTGGGAACATCTGACCCCAAAGCAAAGCTGCAAATAGCCGGAGGCAACTTATATGTAGATGGTAAAGTGGGTATAGGCGTAGCTAATCCAAATGCTCCACTGAGTTTTACAGATGCAATAGGGCAAAAGATCACTTTATGGGGGCAGAGTGGTAATGCATTGTATGGATTTGGCATAGCGCCTGGTTCTCTTCAGATTCATACAGACACTCTCAATAGTGATGTTTTATTCGGGTATGGCTCCAGCGCTGCTTTCACTGAAACAATGCGGGTAAAAGGAAATGGAAATGTGGGAATTGGTACAAAAACCCCACAGGCAAAATTGCAGGTTACAGGCGGAGCAATTATGCCTGCTGCCGGAGCTAAAAAAGATTCAGGCATTTATTTTCCTGAAAACGCCGGAGGCGGTGGTGGCGATGCTGCCTGGATTTGCTACTATGACCGCACAACGGATGGTACAGTAGCCGACACTGAAAATATGGTGTTGGAAATAGGTATAGCTAACGATAGTAATGACCATATTGCTTTGATGCCGTCTGGAAATGTGGGCATCAATACTACGAACCCGCAGTTGGAACTGCATGTGAATGGAGCTATTGTAGCGTCGGGCCCAGGAAAAACGTTAGGAATAAATAGTGTCGTATTGAGTACAGAAGCTGCAGGTGGTAAACTACAAACCTATAATGGGCAGCCATTGTCTATTAACCCCGAAGGAAATAATGTGGGCATTGGCACTACCGATCCTAAAGCGAAGTTGCACGTAGCCGGGGCTATCCATGCAGGCACTTCCGAATTGTATTTTACGGATATTAATCATGGACATACCGGTTTTGGAAATACGATTGGATATGCAGCTATTGAAAACACCAGTAGCCATAACTGTCTTATGATTTTGGGGAGGTCAAGACCACAGGGCAATTCTTTCATCCGATATATAAATCTGTGGGACAATGTAAATGTTTCCGGCATTCTTACAATGAACAATGCACCGGTATTATCCTCCGATGCTCGTATCAAACAAAGGGTTACTTCAAGCATTGGTGATGAGGATTTAGAACTACTGAATAAGCTACAGGTGAAGGAATATTTCCTAAAAAGCATTTTTGGAAAAAAAGAAAAAGAACGAGGATTCATAGCTCAGGAAGTAGAGCAGCTATTGCCCGAAGCAGTAGTGAAGCAAACTGAATTTATAGCAGACATTTTTTCCCAGCCTGCTCATGTAGAATTGCACGAAGAAACTCTGACGCTGACCATGCCTCAGGAGCATGGCCTTATAACCGGCGATTTTGTACGGCTAAGACTACCTACAGGTACAAAGGACGTATACGTATCGGTAGCGGATGAGAAAACCTTTTCCATCAGCGACTGGCAGGAAGAAAATATAGCAGACATACTGGTGTACGGAAAGCAGGTAGATGATTTTAGAACCCTAAACTACAATACCATTTTTACCCTCGGTATTAGTGCTATACAAGAGTTGAGCAGGCAGGTGCAGCAGCTAAAAGCAGAAATGAAAGGATTGCAGGAAAAACTGTCGGCAGCGCTTATTCCGGCATTTTAAAATTGCCATAGCCACCTTTTTTACTGATGAAATTATCCGCCTACATGGAAACCAGCACCACCAACCAGCCAGTTACTATTTCCCCCGATGCACCGCTTCACCCTGCCGCCGATTTTCGGTTTTTGCGGGGCGAGGGCATCCGGTTTATACAGCAACTGGCTGCCGGTAGCTGGACCGACCATAACACCCACGATCCTGGCATTACCATCCTCGACCTGCTATGCTACGCCATTACCGACATTAGTTACCGGCTGGATTATGACATAAAAGATTTGTTGGCAACCCAATCTGGCAACGGGTATGCAAGTCTGTACAGCCCGGCACAGGTGCTCACCACCAACCCAGTAACCGTGGCCGACTACCGCAAACTGCTGATAGACATAACCGGTGTAAAAAATGCCTGGCTGGAAAAACAAATGGGTACCGGAACAGTGCCGCTATACTTTTACCCCGATACCCAAACGCTTAGCCTTACCGATATTTCTTTTTTTAAAAAGCAGCCTCTTTATATAAGAGGCATTTACAACGTATCTATAGCGCCTGATAAAAGTGGGGTAGGCCAAACGGCGGCGGCTCAGTTAAATGCTACCCGCAACCTGTGCGAAGATTTCAACGAAGTAAAGGAATTGCCCGTGCAGCAAGTGTCGGTTTCCGGCATTGTGGAAGTGGGGCAAACTTCTGACATAAATAAAACGGCAGCCGGGCTTTTGTTCCGAATTGCCTCCTTTATATCGCCCCGACTGCGGTTTCGTACGCTGGCACAAATGCTGGCTACTGGCAAAACGATAGAC
>CAXTDG010000172.1:0-8509 GCA_964242675.1 uncultured Chitinophagaceae bacterium | reverse complement strand
GGGTGTATGGGGTGTGACTACTAAGCAACGGAAGGAACTGGAAAAATCAAAGAAAAAGATAGAAGAGGAGCGTAAAAACAGTGCTTTCCTGGCAACTATGAGAGATGAACTGGAAGTGCAGGTGCAGGAACGAACCGCTGAACTAACCCGGCAAAAAGAGGAACTGGAGCTTGCCTTAGATGAATTGCAAACTACCCAGGCCCAACTAATTCAATCTGAAAAAATGGCGAGCCTTGGTGAACTAACCGCCGGCATTGCCCACGAAATACAGAACCCCCTAAATTTTGTCAATAATTTCAGCGATGTAAATACAGAACTGATTGATGAAATGGAAGCGGAAATAGCGAAGGGAGATGTAGAAGAAGCCATAGCCATAGCCAAAGATATCCGGGACAATAATCAGAAGATAGCCCATCACGGCCGCCGGGCCGATAGCATTGTAAAAGGAATGCTGCAACATAGCCGGGCCTCTTCCGGCCAAAAAGAACCAACTGACATTAATGCCCTGGCCGATGAGTATCTGCGGCTGGCCTACCATGGGCTGCGGGCTAAAGACAAAAGTTTCAATGCAACGCTGACAACACATTTTGATGAAAACCTGCCTAGGATTGAGGTAGTACCGCAGGATGTTGGCCGGGTACTGCTCAACTTATTTACCAATGCTTTTTATGCTATGCAGCAAAAGCAAAAGGCTGGAAATGGTACGTATAAACCCGAATTGCAGGTAGTAACAAGCTTGGTAAATGATGAGGTAGAAATACGGGTAAAAGACAATGGTACCGGCATCCCCGAAGCCATTCAGGACAAAATATTGCAACCCTTTTTTACTACCAAACCCTCTGGTCAAGGTACCGGACTAGGCCTATCGCTTAGCTACGATATTGTGGTAAAGGGGCATGGCGGCAGTATTAATATTGATAGCAAAGAAGGGGAAGGGGTAGAGTTTATTATACAGTTGCCATTAGGATAAAACAGTTCAAGGTTGAAAGTTTAAAGTTTAAGGTTCCTAATGCAACTTTTGTTTTTTCGCTTTAAGCAACTTGCGTTTTTATTCTTCAGTTTTTAAACGACGACCTCAAAACACAATGCGTTCAACCCTCAGAACTTTAAACCTCAAATAGCCCTTTCAATTATGCCAATCACAAAAATTCTGGTGGTAGACGACGAAGCAGATGTAGAGCCGCTGTTTTTGCAGCGTTTCCGAAAGGAGATAAAGAATGCGGAGGTTAATTTTGCCTTTGCTCATTCTGGCGAAGAAGCGTTAGAATATTTATCCGGGCATCATTCTGAAGTTGTTTTGATTTTGTCTGACATTAATATGCCGGGCATGAGTGGGCTGGATTTGCTTACACATATACGGCATGATTACACAGAGCCGCCACCACCCGTAGTAATGATGGTAACGGCTTACGGAGATGAGCAAAACCGGGAGGCGGCAATAAAAATGGGAGCCAACGATTTTTTGACCAAGCCGCTGGATTTTATTTTACTAAAAGAGAAACTGAAAACGATACAAGTATAATGGCTAAGATATTAGTGGTAGATGACGAGGCCGATCTGGAAATATTGGTAAAACAGAAATTTCGGAAAAAAATACGGGAGAACGTATACGAGTTTGTATTTGCTCAAAACGGTGAGCAGGCGCTGGAAAAACTGAAAGACCATTCCGATATCGACATCGTTCTAAGCGACATCAACATGCCGGTAATGGATGGGCTAACCTTACTAAGCCATTTGCCGGAGGCCAACCCCATTCTCAAAGCTATCATTGTATCAGCCTATGGCGATATGGAAAATATCAGAACAGCTATGAACCGGGGCGCCTTCGATTTTGTGTTTAAACCGGTGAATTTTGATGACCTGGATATAACGATGGAAAAAACTATTAGCCATGTGCGGCAAATGCAGGAAACGCTGAAGGCTATTAAAGAAAATAATATCCTGCGGATGTATGTAGACGAAAACGTACTGAAATTCATGACGCAGAAAGGGTTTGAAAACACCCTGCTTAAAAATGAAATGCTGGAAGCAGCCGTGGTATTTGTTGATGTTTGCGGCTTTACAGCCCTTACGGAAAAAATAGCACCTAATGATGTAGTAGCACTATTAAATAAAATTTTCGATACCATCGTTAAGGAAATTATTGCTCAGGATGGTCACGTAGACAAGTTTATGGGCGATGCTGTCATGGCGGTTTTTCGGGGCAGTTACCACACTGATAGGGCCATTGATGCTGCCCTTGCTATACAATCTCAGATAAAAGCATTGGGTACCATTGAAGTAGATGGTAAGCAGTATAACCCCAAAGTTTCTATAGGTATTAATGCTGGTGAAATGGTGTCAGGCAATATCGGTTCTGCTTCGTTAAAGCGTCTTGACTATACTGTAATTGGCGATGCTGTAAACCTGGCCCAACGCCTACAGTCGGTTGCCCAACCGAGTCAAATTCTTATTACCGAAGCTGTATATGAAAAAGCAAAGGAATCTTTTCAATGCAAACCTGTTGGAGAATTTACCCTAAAAAACAAAAGCAAGCCAGTGGTGACGTATGAGGTAGTAGAATAAGTCTGCAGATAGCAGTCAACAGTAGAACCGTAAAGGATGTGATATTCATTTTCAATACCATACAGCTTTAGCTTAAAAAAAGTAAGCACCTGTATCAAAACATTTCTTGGTTTAAAATAATAAGTGATAGCCGAACAGTTACGGTTCTCCTGCTGACTGTCGACTGTACTCTGCCAACTTTAATGCCTTGCCCGGCGCCGCAACACACCACCGGCAGCTTCTTTCACAATATTGGTGAATACAAAAGCTTTGGGGTCAATCTGGTTTACGATATTCTTCAGGCGGCGTAGTTCCAGGCGGGTCACTATGGTGAAGACAATATCGCAGGGATGGCTGATATCAAAACTGTCTTTTAAAAATCCCCGTTCGCCTTTGTATACCGTAATGCCCCGGCCCAGCTTTAGCACCAGCGCTTCCTTTATTTGTTCGCTTTCGCCGGAAACAATAGTGACTCCGGTATATTCTTCCACCCCTTCTACTACAAAATTGATGGTACGGGAAGCGGTATAGTAAGTAAGAATAGAATACAAAGCCGTAGGCAACCCCAGCTCGAAAGCTGCCACCAGAAAGATGACAATATTGATACCCAGGATAATTTCGCTGATGGTAAAGCTAACCCACTTGCCGGTGTACATTGCCAGCACCTCCACACCGTCCAGCGCAAAGCTACCCCGCATGGCCAGCCCAATACCCATACCCATAAACACACCACCAAATATGGACACCAGTAATTTGTCGGAGGTAATTTGTGGGTAAGGAACAAATAACAGGCAAATGGCTAACCCAATAATGGCCAAAAATGTACGTATTGCAAAATTTCTACCCGCCAGGAAGGCGGCTAGTACCATTAGTGGAAGATTGGCTAGCACAATTACATACCCAATATTCCAGTGGTACAACTCATGTAGCAGCAGCGAAATGCCAGTAATACCGCCGTCGAAAAACTGGTTGGGGATCAGAAACCCTTTTAAAGCAAACCCACAAAACAGGATTCCTGCACAGGCGTACAAAATATCAATCAGGTTATTTTTAGCAGGGTTAGTAGCTGTCACAGTTCAATAAGTTTATGCTGTATGATGCCTAGGTTTATAGCCTTGCGGGTAGATCTTTGGGCAATAGCCGTGGCGGTAAAGTAATGGTGATTTTCTAGGAAATCAACCTGCTGTTTATTCCAGTCTTTTTCATTTTGCACCAGCCCCAGGTTCAGCCATTCATTATAAAGGTGCTGCCCACATTCAAAAAAATCTTCTCTACCCAGGTAATCCAGGTCGGCATCGCAAATAATCTGCTGCAATAAATTTTGCGGCTTTTGAGGCAGTTTTGTTGCCATTATAATGCTGCAAATAGTTTGTAAATCTGCGTCGCTGTAGCCATACGTTGGCAGCATTATAATGGCCATTGTACACGAAATAGCTTCATGGTTTTGTACTTGTTGCAAAAAGCCACAATCGTGGTAGGCAGCAGCCAGCAACAGATGTTTTAAGTCAGTCGCCGTTACTCCTTCCTGCAAGGCAAGTTTCTCTGCCTGGCTGCACACATCAAGTGTGTGGCGCAGGTTATGGTATTGCAAATAAGAAGGCAATTCAGTCCGCAGTTTTTCAAATATCAAACTGCATTCTGGCTGCTGTAGTACGGTGTTCAAGTAAAATGACTTTATGCTGAAGGTAAGCGGTCGTCAAAAATAGTTGTAGCAGCTCTGGTTTAAAAAATTTAGCCCTTTAAAACCTTTGTTCTAGGGCAAAAAGGTTTCTATAGCTTAGCCTGTTCTGACTACATTTGGCCAACATTTTTCAATACCCGATAAACTTGTCACTATGGGAATGATTAAAGACCGCTTTAGAGCGAAGGCCGATGCTGATGCTGCGGAAATAAAGGATTTATTAAAGGAAAACGGAACAAAAAAAATTGGTGAAGTAACGCTTGCCCAGGTATACCAGGGTATGCGGGGCATTACTGGATTGGTTTCTGAAACTTCGCTGTTAGATGCACAGGAAGGCATCCGTTTTCGTGGATATACCATACCCGAACTACAAGAAAAACTTCCTAAAGCAGAGGGCGGAAGCGAACCCTTACCGGAAGGGCTTTTTTACCTGATGCTGGTTGGATCGTTGCCTACTGAAGAAGATGTTCATCACCTTACCAGTGTTTGGCAACGCCGTAGCCAGGTGCCGCCACATGTTTTTCATACCATTGATGCTTTGCCGCTTACAGCCCACCCCATGACGCAGTTTGTTACTGGTGTAATGGCTTTGCAAACAGAAAGTGTTTTTCAAAAACGCTATGCTGAAGGCATGAACAAGAAGGATTACTGGGATGCTACACTTGAAGATTCACTGGATTTGATAGCCCGGCTGCCCCGTATTGCAGCGTACGTGTATCGGCGCAAGTACAAATTTAGCGACCATATTGAGCCCAACGGAATGCTGGACTGGAGTGGTAACCTGGCACACATGATGGGTTTCAAAGATGAAAGTTTTAAGGAACTGATGCGGCTGTATATGGTAATACATGCCGATCATGAAGGTGGAAATGTAAGTGCTCATACAACCCATTTAGTAGGTAGTGCATTAAGTGATCCATACTTAAGTTATGCCGCAGGCATGAACGGTTTAGCCGGTCCACTACATGGCCTGGCCAACCAAGAGGTAATAAAATGGATCTTCGAAATGCGGGAAAAGTTGGGAACCGAGTTGCCAACCAGCGAACAAATTGCCCAATACGTGCAGGATACATTGAATAGTGGAAAAGTTGTACCAGGCTATGGCCACGCAGTACTACGAAAAACAGACCCTCGTTTTTCTGCTCAAATGGAATTTGGTAAAAAGCACATGCCTGATGATCCATTGGTACAAACCGTTTGGAATATTTACGAAACGGTACCTCCCATTTTACAATCGCTGGGAAAAATTAAAAATCCATGGCCTAATGTGGATGCTCATAGCGGTGCTTTGCTGGTGCATTATGGCCTGGTTGAATATGAATTTTACACCGTTTTATTTGCCGTAAGCCGTGCCTTAGGTGTATTGGCCAGTCTTTGTTGGGATAGGGCTTTAGGCTTCCCGCTGGAACGTCCAAAATCCATCACAACAGATTTAGTAAAACAATGGCTGAAAGGAGAAGGAGAAGTTTGGGGTGATTAATAATGAAAAGTGAATAACGAATAATGAACAATTAATTACTGGTAACTAAATTACGAACCGTAGTGCTTGCATGAGAATTGCCCGGCATTACGGTTTTTCATTTTTTGAAGAAAAAGGAAAATGGTTAAATAATAAGTAGTCAGTTTTAATTGTTCATTATTCATTTTACTGCTTCTCTTTCTAATACGCTCCCTTCTAAATAAGTCATTTCCTGGAAGTAAAAAGTCTCTATAAAACCAGCGGCTTCCAGCACTTTCTTCCATACCGGATTAGCGTATAAAATTTTGATGGGCCGAGGAAATAGTTGTTGGCTTATGTTGATTTGCTCAACCACTTTTTCTAAAATGATTGCATCGAATGGATTGAAAAGAAAGATGGTAGTAACGCTGGCCGGAATGGTGTAAGTAGCTGCATCCCTGTACACAACTTCTATCCTTACATTAGGGTGTATCTTTACTACTTCCTGGGCCGTTTGCAAGGCTTGCTTACAAAGTGTTTCAGAAAATTCGACTCCTATGATTTTTTTAAAATCATAAGCTACTCCAATAGCAAAAATTCTCCCCTTACCACATCCCAAATCCAGCAAATCACCTTCTATATCTTCCAGAAATAACTGGTCGAAAAGTGTTTCTGCTGTGTAGTAATTAATAGGCTGATAAATACTTGCATGTGCTTTAGCAGACTTAGGGATATTGTTTAATTCATCTATACCAATTGTATTTATGCCATATTTTTTTTGCCCTCGTATTTCATGGCGTATAATAAAAAAGGCAAGCCCGAAACTCCAGTTCCAGGCCAGGTAAAAAAAATAACGAAGCATGTAATAACAGAAATTTTATTGAGTGCAAACCGGCTGCCTTTGAGAGGGCTTTACATCTATAACTCTTAGCTGAAGACGTGTATCACCATTCCATTCATTTTGATCAATAGTGAATACAATATCTACAGGCCTGCCAGGGTGCAAATGCCTGAATTTTTCGGCCATGTTGAAACCAATACCATCCATTATTGCATCATTTTGCCGCAGGCAAAATTTTATATGAGACTCTTTTACCACCTTACTATAGCCTGTGTCGTATACGTAGCGGGCCACAAATACAGGCCGCATATTTTCAGGCCCGTAAGGTTCCATCTGGCAAAGAATATTATAAAAGGCAGGTGTTATTTCAGAAAAACATATTTCAGCATCAATTACAATTTCAGGTGTACGCATTTCTTCAGTCAAAGAGTTGGTAACTACCTCTTCAAACCGGTTGCGAAAAGCAGAAACATTTTCAGGTTTCAGCGTAAGACCGGCAGCATAAAAATGTCCACCGTATGTTTCCAATAAATCTTTGCATTGATGTATGGCCTCATATACATTGAACCCGCTAACGCTACGGGCCGAGCCAGAAACTTTATCACCACTACTAGTTAAGATAATGGTGGGCCGATAGTATTTATCAATCAACCGGGAAGCTACTATACCCACTACACCTTTGTGCCAGTGGCTTTGGTACAAAACAGTAGTTCGCTTACTATCGGAAGCGGTATCCTCCTCAATTAAGGCTACTGCCTCAGAAGTAATAGTTGTATCAGCTTCCTTTCTATCAGTATTGTTGATGTGTAGCAGTTTGGCCAATTCCATTGCCTGGTTGTAATCCTGCTCCACAAACATTCGTACAGCTGTACGGGCATCATCCATACGGCCAGCAGCATTTACCCGTGGGGCTATAATAAATACCAGATTATTGATATGTACTTTTGTAGTAAGAGCAGCCAGTTCCATCAAGGCTTTGATGCCAGTACAGGGATTTTCATTCACCCGCTTTAATCCGTAGTAAGCAATGATTCTGTTTTCATCACAAATAGGAACAATATCAGCAGCTATAGCAGTTGCTACTAAGTCAAGATAACGCATCCAATCTTCAGCTGGTAAGGTTAGTTTTTCGCATAAAGCTTGTATTAATTTTAGACCTACACCGCATCCGCACAACTCCTTAAATGGATAGAGGCATTCCGGCTGTTTAGCATTTAGAATAGCTACAGCATCGGGCAATATTGTATCAGGCAAGTGATGATCGCAAATAATAAAATCAATGCCCAATGATTTGGCATGTTTCACTAACTCAACTGATTTGATACCACAATCCAAAGAAATAATTAGTGAAATATGGTTATCATTCGCATATTCAATACCTGCTTTGCTTACACCGTATCCTTCTCTATACCGGTGCGGTATATAAAACTCAACCTGCGGATAAAGATTTTTTAAAAACTGATATACTACCGCTACAGATGTTGTTCCATCAACATCATAGTCGCCATAAATTAATATTTTTTCTTTTTTGTTGAAGGCTTGAAGAATTCGTTCGGTTGCCTTCTCCATATCTTTCATCAGCCACGGAGAATGCATAGATGAAAGGCTAGGTCTAAAATAAGTTCGGGCATTTTCATAATTAGTAATACCTCGCTGCACCAGTATTTTACATATCACATGAGAAATGCGCAAATCCTCCTGAAGGGCTTTTACCCGTTCAGGATTAGTCTGCAGTACATTCCATCTTTTTTCCATTTCGTAAAAATAGTGAATCCCCCATTTGTTTCTATGTTGGAAATAACACCGTTTTTTATTATCCTAAGCCAATCTAGTATTTACGGTTGGTAGTGTAGCGAACTAGATTTTCAAGTGTTTTTCTAACTTCGTTATCAGGAAAAGCTGATAAAATAGTTAAGGCCTCATCCCGATAAGTATTCATTTTCTGCTCAGCGTATTCAATCCCGCCTGACTCCTGCACTTTAGCGATCAGTGCTTTTACTTTACC
>CAXTDG010000171.1:0-8510 GCA_964242675.1 uncultured Chitinophagaceae bacterium | reverse complement strand
GAGTGGGTGCAGGTAATAGTAAATGGAACAGGCCATTCGCATTGAGTTGCGGTTCATTGCTATCTATAAAATCCGGAAAGTGAAGGCGGTGTTTTTCCATGGCAACTGCCATAGAATACCAGGCATCCAGGCGGCCATACAAATCAATCAATTCAAAGAGTTGTTGCTTGTATTGGTTCTTCAGGAAATAACCAAAATTCAACACCTCAGGACGGCTCAGTTTTTCCTTATCATTTACCTGCAACATAGCCGCTACTTCTGGTTTATTCAGCAGCAACTCTATTTTTTGAAGTAATATATCCAGCAGGGCAGGTTGTTCTTCATTGGTAAATAAATTTACCGTTTGCCGGATGCCTTTTACAAAATCAATGCAGTGGCCAACGGAGTATTTGATGATAGAAAAATCGGGAGCATGCAGCACTTTATACATCATGGCGCTGGCGGCATCCGGGTGGCGGGGAATATCATCAACCGGGGTATCGTACAGCTTTTCCAGCACCATGTTGGTACCATTGGTAATGAGCTGCGGCCACTGGTTTAGTTTCGCTCCTATCAGCCGGATGGTTTGCTGCGTTTGCGCTATTTTATCCAGGTTTTCGAAGGGGTGGGCAAAAAAATGCCGTAGCCAAAAACGGCCGGCATCGGTACGGGTATAGTTCAGCCGATGAAAAACAGATTGCTCTTCATCGGCATTAAAAATGGATAAATCGGTGAGAGAAGTTTGGTCTATCTGCATTTTGAAAAAAGTCCGGAAGTCGGTAAGATCGAAAGTCCGAAAGATAAATTGTTAGATTTTGCTTTAGTTATGTAGGCTTCCAGCCACTTGAAGGTATAAAGTACGTATTTGCCCATTTTTATTTGTTTCACTTTTTTAACGCCCATGTTTGCCGTCTTCCGGACTTTCGGTCTTACCGACTTCCGGACTTATCTGCTAAACTGCAATCGCTGACCCTTTTGGCTTTCATCAATCTGGCCATTATCATATACTAAATGACCACTAACAAAGGTTTTTTCTACAGATGCAGGAAAGTGAAAATTCTCTAAAGGACTCCAGCCGCATTTATATAAAAGGCTTTCTTTAGTAACAGTTGCAGGCTTGTTCAGGTTCACTATGGTCAGATCGGCATAATAGCCTTCCCGTATGTAGCCCCGGCTTTGTATAGAAAAACAGTCGGCTACCGCATGGCTCATTTTTTCCACTACTTTTTCAATGGAAATTTTGCCTTGTTGTACGTAGTGCAGCATCAGTAGTAATGAATGCTGCACCAATGGCAACCCGCTATGGGCCGCATCGTACGGTGGCTGCTTTTCGCTCCACAGGTGTGGGGCATGGTCGGTGGCTATTACGTCCAGCCGGTCATCCAGCAGGGCCTCCCATAATGCGGCTTTATGCTTTGACGCTTTAATGGCTGGATTACATTTTATTGCATAACCTAAATCTTCATAATCGTCGGCGGTGAAGTGCAAATGATGCACACATACTTCGCTGGTGATGCGTTTGTCTTTAGTAGGAAAAAAGTTAGTGAATAACCGCAGTTCATCTTCTGTAGTGATGTGCAAAATATGTAGCCGGGTATTGTGCTTTTTGGCCAGTTGCACGGCAGTGAACGAAGATTCCAGGCAAGCCAGTTCATCCCGGATGATGGGGTGATGGTAAGGCTGTAATTCTACCCCAGCCAGCTTTTCCCGGTTCTGCCGGATGACGTTTTCATCTTCGCAATGCGTAGCAATCAGCAATTCGCTTTCTCTAAAAATGCGGTCCAGCGTAAGGTAATTATCTACCAGCATATTGCCGGTGGAGGAACCCATAAAAATCTTGATACCACAAACCTCCTTTTTCCTATCATTCGTCTTCAGCACCTCATCTACATTGGTATTGCTTACGCCCATGTAAAAGGAATAATTGGCCAGTGAAGTACGGGCAGCGATTTCGTATTTGTTCTCCAACAATCTTTGCGTCAGGGCATTAGGTACCGTGTTAGGCATTTCCATAAAAGAGGTAGTTCCGCCAGCAACTGCCGCTTTCGCCTCGGTACAAATATCGGCCTTGTGCGTAAGGCCCGGCTCCCGAAAATGCACCTGGTCGTCTATTACCCCAGGCAGCAGGTGCAGGCCTTCACCGTTTATTTCAGTTACTCCGCCAGCAACGTTTATGGTGGATGCAACTTTTTCAATCCGGTCATCAGCAATCAGCACATCACCAACAGTAGTTTTGCCTTCGTTTACAATGGCAATATTTTTTATCAGGTATTTATTCATAGCTATTGCTCAAAAGTGGGCTAAAACAAATTCCTGTCAAAAAATGGAAATGCAAAAAGCCCGCTCTTTGATAAGAGCAGGCTTTTGCTGGTTGCTTTGGTTTGGTTGTACGAGGAGCAGGTTAGTTTGAATGGTTGGGTTGTTTATTGAAAAAGAATTTTACCGTTGGTTAGTATTCCTTGTTCGTTGGTGAGGGTGTAGAAGTAAGTACCAGCAGCCAGGCCTTTGCGTTCCAGTTTCACTTGCGCCTGCCCGTTGGTGATGGTAACAGGATATTGCTGTACGGGCTGACCAGTAAGGCTTATTAATTTTAGGGTGGCTTTGCCAGAGGCTTTAGAAGTGATGGTTACCTGGGCAGCATCGTGTACCGGGTTGGGTGCAATGCTTACAGCCGTAGCGTTGGCAGATGATAAATCAATTTTCACAACAGACGAATAGGTAAACTTGCCATCAGTGTCTATCATTTTCAGGCGGTAATAGCTGATGCCCTTAGCTGGTTCGTTGTCTTGAGCAGTGTAGGTTTGGGTGGTGTTACTATTGCCTTTGGCATTTACCGTGGCGATAGCTGTATAGTTGCGGCCATTTGTGCTACGTTCAATTTCGAAACGGCTGGTCGACTGCTCGTTTGCTGTTTCCCAATTCAGTACTACGGCTTGCTGCTTAATAGCTGCACTAAAGCGGGTAAGTGTAAGTGGTAAAATACCGCCACCGGAACCACCAATTGCATAAGTGAAAGCATTGGCTCCTGTTGCATCGCTGTTTACCGTAACCGTAGCCCGACGGGCACCTACTGCACCTGGTGTAAACCGGATACTAAGTGTAGTGGTTTGTCCGCCAACCAATGTAGTGGCAGGTTGTGTCGTAATTACAAAGTCAGAAGCATTGGCACCGGCGATGATTGCACCACTGATATTCAGATCGGCTGTGCCGGTATTGGTGATGACGAAGTTTTTGGTGAGCGGATAATTTTGGTAAACGGTTTCAAAGTCGGTTCCATAATAGGTATCGGGTGTGGTGCTGCCATTAGTAATAGTGCTAAAACCTGGACGGCCTGTGACACCGATAGAAGCCAGTGAACAAATGCCAGCCAATGTGCCACCCGGCGCTATAAAATTGGAGGTTGGCCCCATCAGTGCTGCTCCAAAAAAGCTGGCCGGAGAGTTATTGGCAGATTGATCGTACACAAAATAATTATTCCGATTGTCGCCTCCGGCAATGTATTGATTGAAACTGTAACAGCGACCTAGACCAGCGTAATTGCCCAACAATGTACAAGTACTATACTGGTTGATTTGTGCAGGTGTTAGTTCTTTAGTCCAAATTCTGATTTCATCGAACTGGCCTTTCAAAAAAGATACTTCGGAATTTGGTGCATTAGCATTATTTCCGCCTTTATAGCCTGCCAGATAACCCACTAGTCCTCTCCAAACAACGTTTACGGGTTGGGGCGTTCCTTCTTCCACACCGTTTACGTACAGCCGGATAAAACCGCCATCTTTAGCCGTGATAGTTATGTCGTACCACTGGCCTGCTACTGGTGTTGTGGTACCATGTACCTGTCGGCCAGTACCATTGTGGTTGGCATCGTCCTGATCGTACATATAGTGTGCAAAATGTCCGTTTTCATCCGTACGTATCTGGTGGCTCCAGCTTTGGTCGGAGCCATTGTAGGTACCTAAAATTATTCCCTGGTTATAAATGGAGCCAGTGAGTTTTACCCTTACCTGAATGGTGTACGCATCCCGTGGGTCGTTGTAAGGTTGCGGTACACTAATCCAGTCGTCTATGCCATCCAGGTCCACAGCCTGGGCCGTTTGTGCAGTGGCCATTTGTGGCAAAAAGGCCATTAGGTTAAGGAAAGAAAAAAGGAAAATTAGGTTGAGCTTTTTCATGTTTTTTTTGAGTTTGGCGTTAAGATTTTCTGCTTAAACCCAGCCTGCAGTGCCGGAATTATTTAAGTGACTAGCTGTATTATTTCATCATTAGCTGTTGTAATCACTGAAGCAAAAATGTTAGAATACGACCCTCCTCACAACCACATGAACAGGTGAAAATGATAGGCATCCTATTAAAATATCTACCGTTAGAAAAGAAAAACAGAACCCCGTTACTACGTTTCAAATCCTAACAACCATATAAAAAAGCCGCTCATCCTTTGAAGAAGCGGCTTTGGGCATGCTGGTGCAGCATCACATGTTTATGCTATGCAGATTTATACTCTTTTATTTTCAGGTAAATGAATTTATTGTTCGATTCAGCAGGCTATCATTTTCCCCGGTATTGTAGTGAAGCCTTGTTATCTACAATTAATACTTGCTGGTCGTTTAACCATAGCTGCATCCTACCAATTACTTGTTTCAATTGTTCGTCTGAAAGTTGGCTGATAGCCGTTTGCCTGCGGCTAAGGTGATGGTACCAGCAATCCTGAAACAGCCAGTCCAGCACAATACGGTTGAAGCAATGATTGAAACGCACCGGGTAAGTGTATGTAGCAGGTAGCACTTTGTTCAACAGGTTTTTATAGTCAGCAATCAATTCCTTCATACGCTATCATTCTACTGTCTGCAATGCTTTTTAAGACTGGGAAAAGTCTTTGAAAATACTCATTCATTCCGGCTGTATACGCATTCAAACTTGCCATTGTTACCCTGCCGAATATCTTAACGACAGATAAAACGACATAAAAATTCACCAGCGCTATTCACTACATTTTTAAAGAATAAATAGTTTACACATCAATCCCATTTACTTAAAACTAACTTTCATGCAGCACTGCATTCGCCTCGTCGTACTCCTGCTCTTTCTGGCCTCTTGTGCCCCCTCCCGTTTTGTAAAGCCGCTTGATAAAAACCAACAAGCCATCAATCTTTCCCTCGGTGGCCCCATCATTAGCACCGACGATTTCACTATTCCACTACCTTTTTTAACCGCTACTTACGGCTATGGGCTGGATTCTACGCTTACCGGTTTTGGTTCAGTAAATCTTACGTCTGCCTTGTATGGAAATGTACAGGTGGAGGCTGGTGTAGTTAAGAACATAACGCAGCAGCATGGCGGCTTTCCAGGTATTAGCATTACCCCGGAAGCAAACCTGATTTACCGGCCCGGAACAGGTGCCAAGCTATATCCGCAGGTTGATATTAACGCTTACTGGGATTTCAACCGCCATCGCAATTTTGTTTACATAGGGCTTTGTAACTGGTTCGAATTATCCAGCAAAAAGGCATCCGGTATTCAGCAGGAAAAGCACTGGTTTCCATCGCCTATGCTGGGGCAGACATTTGTACGCCGCAAATGGAACCTGATCATCGAAGCCAAGATACTGGCACCCAATCTTAAAAACAATTACAACACGGTAGACTACAAAACGCCGCTGGGTAACAACGGTGCATTTGGAATCTACATTGGCTACACCCGCAAATTTTAATCTACCCATGAAATACATTCTCTCCATAAAAATACTGATGGCTATGAGCCTGCTACTAAATCTTACGAGCTGTGCCCGTCTCGATGATAATTTCTTCAACCCCAACCACACCAAAATTTCGGAATACAAAATGGCTGCCTATACCGGCGAAACCGATTTTAAGCTGGATGCATCTTACCGCATTCCTGATAGTCTGATTCGTCTATTTACTCTTAATTCCCAGGCTCCTGACGAAGGTGCTTCTACAAAAATCTATGGTATCTATATTGGCAGCCAGCAACGCATTGCAACCGACACGGTAATTATGTATTGCCATGGCAATAAAGACCACATGGATTTCTATTGGCCCCGTGCCGAACTGCTGGCTAACCTTAGCGGTAAAAACCATTATGGCGTAATGCTGGTTGACTACCGGGGCTATGGCCTCAGCGAAGGCAAGCCCACCGAAAAAGGATTGTATGCCGATGTAGATGCGGCCCTGCAATGGCTGAAAGTACGTGGCTTAAGCAATAGCCGCCTTATTATGTATGGCTTCAGTTTAGGAACGGCTCCGGCTACGATGCTTACGGCACATCCACGCAGTCTTACCCCATCCAAACTGTTGCTGGAAGCACCATTTGCTTCGGCAGATAATATTGTGCAGGATGCCAGTGGTTTGTCTTTGTACGGCGCTTATTTCACCGATTTGAAAATTAATAATGCCGAAGAAATCAAAAGTGTACAGCAACCCTTTTTCTGGATACATGGTACACAAGATCATTATCTAAACATTACCACCCAGGGGGAAGCGGTGTACAACAATTATCGGGGCATTTACAAAGAAGCTCACCGCATAACGGATGCTGATCATGGAAGTGTACCCAACACATTTGGCTACCAGAATTATCTACAAGCCGTTGGTAATTTTATCAGGCGGTAAATGAAAATTCTGTATTTCTTATTACCATGCGCCACCTATTCCAGGTACCATAATCCATCTTTGCCATTTACTAACTTTCCTTCTATAGAAATCAGCACCATGTGCTCCACCATTCATGGCATAGTACATGAAATAAAAAACAGTTACTGTCCTGTTTCTTATATAAATAGGTTTTGTAAAAATAAATGACCAGTACCGATAGAGGCGATAGTCACGAAACGCAATAGCTTTAATGGTATCAGGCAAGTGACTAATAGAATCTAAAAATATTCTGTTAAGGCCATCTACAAAAGGAACTAAACTGTCTTTTTGTACTCTTTTCGAATCCTTGAACAAACTGTCTGGAAATCTTAATTTAGCAGAATAAACTAACTGCGATTGAATATATTTTCTCTCGCCTGCTGTAAGTTTTAATATGTTTTCATTAGTAGTGTCCCATTGGCTTTTAAAGAAAGACTTGTTTAACAACACTCCTAATTTATTATAGATTTTTTTATCGGCATTGTCTCCATAATATACCGTTCCGGCAGGTTGAAATTGTCGAATAATAGCTACAATAGGTTCAAAATCAGTTTGTTCATTTTGGGCAAATAAACAGTTATCTGTCAGCAAAAACAAGATCGATGACAGAACTAACCTCATAATACTTTATTTGCTTTTATCTAAAAATTGAAGTTTCTGCATCTTTCCCAGTCGTCCATCATTCCGCTGCTGCCTACGAATAGTGGCGTACGCTGGTGCAGGTGTTCCGGCTGAACATCTAACACTGACATATCGTTTCCAATAGTGGCCCGGCCACCGGCTCTTTCAGTAATGTAGGCCATGGGATTGCACTCGTATTGCAACCGCAGCTTGCCACCGGGTTTTGAGGTGGTACCTGGATAAATGAAGATTCCTCCCTTAATGAGATTGCGGTGAATATCAGCTACCATACTACCGGTATAACGCTGAGTATACGGCCCGCCGTTTTCTTTCGTCCTCGACTGGCAAAATTTTACATACATCTGTACATCGGGGCTATATTGGTTGAAGTAGCCATGATTGATGCTGTACATCAGGCTCCGTTCGGGGCATTTAATGTCGGGATGGCTTAAGCAATATTCACCAATGGCTGGGTCAAGCGTAAAGCCGTTTACGCCCCTTTTGGTAGCATACACCATAATGGTGCTACTACCGTAAATAATATATCCGGCAGCAACAATCTTATTCCCGGGCTGCAAAAAATCTTTCAGTTCGCAAGGCCCACCTAGCGGCGATACCCGGCGGTAAATGCTGAAAATAGTACCGATGCTGATGTTGGTATCAATATTACCACTACCATCCAGCGGATCCATCAGCAGTACGTATTTGCTGTTGTTGCTTAGCGAGTCGTCGAACACTACAATGTCGTCATTTTCTTCGCTACCAACGCCAGCACAATAAATGCTGTGGTCGAGCAGGTCTATCATTACATTGTTGGCAAACACGTCCAGTTTCTGCTGCTCTTCACCCTGCACATTTTCGTTGCCGGCAGCGCCCAATATATCGGCCAGACCGGCTTTGTTTACTTCGGCATTTATACGTTTCGATGCCAGGCCAATGGTGCGGAGCAAGCCGCTTAATTCACCGGTAGCCGTGGGGAAGTCACGCAGTTCCTGGATGGTAAATTCATCCAGCGTCATCAATTTTCGGGATTGTTTCATCGCAATCGTAGTTAAAGGGCTGTTTAGGTGCGGAAGGTACATTGGTTTTCACAAGAATGCTATGCTGTATTGACTGCATTCATGCAAACGTTTGCTATACTCCTTTTAGGCCATTCAAATTTCTCTGCTGGCATACGGCTATTTTTGCCATTTTACTACTCACTAAGTATTATTCATGGAGGTTTTTAAATTCGGTGGAGCCAGTGTAAATAGTGTTGAAAGA
>CAXTDG010000170.1:0-8535 GCA_964242675.1 uncultured Chitinophagaceae bacterium | reverse complement strand
GGCCATGCTCACCCATGTAATAGCCGTTGTCGCTGGTAAAAACGATAATAGTATTTTTATCGAGTCCGTTGGCCTCCAGGTAGTCCCGCAATTCGCCTAATGCTTTATCTATACCACTTACCAGGCGGTAGATAGCATGATAGGTAGTTTGAAATTTGGCAGGGGTAGAGAACCGAAGATTGAATCGTATCCGGCCTTCGTTAACAATATTCTGCCTGCTGGTACGCCAAGATGCAGGAAACTTGAGATAATACTGATTATCGTATGTATCAGGATAAGGAAACTGGGTACTGGTGAACCAGTTGTTGAAATAGGGATCAGGACGGAAGCCGTTGTTTTCCGTAACGCCCTCTTCGCTGTGAGGCGCTTTGAAGCTAATGCTAAGGCAAAAAGGTTTTGATTTATCCCTGCTATTTAAAAATCTTACGGCTTGTCTTTCCTTTAGTTCTGTTTCATGTACCAGGGCGCCCGTTGAATCGGGATAAAAATAAGCCCCGTGGCCAGGAAAGCCTTTCCAAAAATCAAAGTAGGTAGCTGGCAAGTTAGTTCCTATGCCATACTTGCCTATAAAGCCAGTATAATATCCTTTGTCTCTTAAAAGTACCGGATAGGTTTGTAGTAAAGCAGCGCTAGACAGGTTTTTATCGAAATTATCAATGCCATGCCTTTTGGCATATTGCCCCGTAAAGATGCTGGCCCGGCTGATGGCACAAATAGCAGAAGTGACATAAGCATTTTTGAAATTGCTACCCTGAGCAGCCAGCACATCGAGGTTGGGAGTAATGGCCAGTTGATTGCCGGTATAGCCTGGGGCATCGTACCGCATATCATCGGCTAGTAGAAAAATGATATTGGGTCTTGTATCTGAATTTCCGTTTATCTCTTCAGAGGCCTTTCGGCACTGAAAATTCGCCAATACTAAGATCAGAAAAACGATACGCCAGATTTTCATACTTCTGAGTGTTATTTAACTGCTTCGCCTTATATAGCAAAACAGATGTGCGTCAAGATAGTTTTCGTTACACAAATCTCCTTCATTTCAAAAGGATTTGTACTAATTCTCCTGTGCCACTTACTCCGCCGAAGTTACATGTTGGGTTTCTTATTTATTGAATAAATGATATTAAGCTATTGTATACCAGCTAAAAACTGCTCAACGGTTATTTTTCAACCTAATCTTTTAAAGCCCGGTAACTCGTTTTCGCAAAGTTCATTTCAAAATTGATCTTATTCGTTACATAATTTACTTCCATTATTTTAGGCGTGCTGCCACATCCTATGAAATAAGTGTCGCCTCTTTTTTGTACAGAACCCATGTACTGAGCAAATATGCCATCAGGGAGGGTAAATGCCTTGTATGATGCGATGCTTGATTGTTGACCACCAAAGCGGAATTCCATTATTCTTGAAAAAGCTCTTTCTCTTGAATCACCGTTATCTATCAGTAGCAGCGTTTGATTATTGTCGGTTAGGGTAGCATTGTGCTGGCGCAAAAATTTCATATCGGCCGTCATAGGGAAATTACTATTGGTTCCGCCTAAGCGCCAAATAATATGACCATCGCTATGGCTTATCTTAATTATTTGGTTCAGGTGCCGCAGAGAGCAAATCAGGTTGTTATCAGTTGGGTCAATAATGATCGAATTCATATGGATATAATCGTGTGGTACGGTGGCATTGCTGAATAAATTGCCCTCTACGCTTTGTGAATAAAACTCAGGGTATTGCGTACCATCCCACTCCCACACTACTGCATCGTTCAATACTTCCTGAATGATGGGCGCTACTACCAGACAGTTGCTCAATGGATTCAGAGAAGCGGGTATGTTATTTACCGGCTTTTGAAAATAAGAAAGAGTAATAAAATGATTATCGTCCAGGTAGATAAATTCATGTGAATCGATTGCACTTGGGTCACTAGCTGTGCGACCGTTAGATGGCAGTAATCTTACCCGCTTAATTTCCTGAAAACTTTCGTTCAGCACTATACCAGTACAAGGAATAATAGAGCCGGTACTTGAGATTTTGAAAGCTGTTGTGTCGTACTGTAAATAGGTGTAACGCACCCTCCCATTTACAGTCCATCTTTTAAAATTGGCGGCTGCAACAGGAATCGTTTTTTCAGTCAGTTTTGCACCGTTTTTATCTAATATAAGAAGTTTACTGGCATTGGTATAAGGAAACCCATAGGTTGATAAAACAATTTGTCCATCTGTGGGATTATCAAGTATTACCACTTCTTCATCGCTACTAGCTTTGTCTTTTTTACAACCTGCAAAGACAATCAGGAGTATAAGCAATAAGGTAGCAAAACGACTTCTCATAATACCATTAGTTTAAGTTGATGCCTGTACAAGTTGTATGCCGCTAAACATAGTTAATCGTGAACCCTGGATTCTGAGTGAGAATAGCAACCTTCAGAAAGTATCTTTTGCTTTGGTTAACGTCACTATCAATTGTTTTTAGCAGTAAAAACATAGGTGTAACAAGCTCACTTACATTTTTGAGGTAAAGCCGTTTGTTGCCACACCTCTACCTTTGCTGCATGAACTGGAATGCCAACGAAATCTTAACCGTTAGCTTTACGCTGTTTGCTATCATTGATATCATTGGCTCTATCCCGTTGCTTATTTCCATTAAATCAAAAACCGGCGGCATCCATGAACTGCGGGCCACGATCATTTCAGGCGCTTTGATGGTATTGTTTCTGTTTGGGGGCGAAAAGTTTCTGAGCCTTTTAGGCGTTGGCATTCACGAATTTGCGGTGGGCGGTTCTATCGTTATCTTTCTGCTTGGGCTAGAGATGGTGCTGGGCCACGATTTTTTCAAAAGCGACCCCAAGGTAACCAGCGGTGCATTTGTGCCGGTAGCCTTTCCTATTATTGCGGGCAGCGGTACACTTACCACCGTTATGAGTTTAAAAGCTAGCTACGATAATACGGTCATACTCATTGGCATCTTGCTGAACCTGTTTGTTATATATGCAGCCTTGCATTCACTTAAGTTTATAGAAAAAGTATTAGGAGATGCCGGGTTGACTGCCGTTCGTAAGTTTTTTGGGGTAATTCTGTTGGCTATAGCTGTAAAAATATTCAGCAGCAACCTGGCCTTGTTTGGCAAATAAGGTGGAATACTGCACATTTGCAACCCGCTACGAAAAATTGGGCCTCGTAGTACAATGGATAGTATAAGGGTCTCCGAAGCCCTGGATTCAGGTTCGATTCCTGACGAGGCCACACAAAGCCGCTCTAGATAAGTGTTTCGGGCAAATGCGATACCCTATTGTAAATCGCAGCTCTACGCTTTTAATTTACAGGACATCAAAACCCCTTGGTATTATCAAGGGGTTTCCCTTTTAAAATAAGTTTAGTGTTTGGCTGATGGTAAAAAATGGCAGAGATTCAATTTAAATAAACTTGTAGAAGCTGAAAATTTTTTTGGTTTCAGTTTTTCCCTACTTTCAAACAAAATTTTGCTGCCTGAAAAGATTGCTTGCGATACCGTTGCTTGCTATTTACCTGTTCAATACTGTCGGGTACCAGCTTCTTTTTTCATTACTTATTCAGCACTCCGATAAGTTATTGGTTCAGCGGCTCGATCAAAACCAGTACGATGACAACGATCTGCTACAGATAAAAATTCCGCTTCATCTTCCTTACTACAGCAGTCAATCCGATTATGAACGCCTGGATGGAGAGGCCAATTACAAAGGCGTAGCCTACCGGTATGTAAAACGCAAAGTGGCAAACGATACGTTGTACATTTTGTGTTTAAAAAACGAAGCAAAAACACAATTGAAAGGTGCCCAAACGGATTACGCCAAAAAAGCAACCGATCTTCCTGTCGAAAAAAATAATTCATCAAATAAAAAGATGAATTATTTGGGTGAACATCATTCACATCAGGCTGAATACAGTTTTGCTGCGGCTGTGCGAACGCTTAGCCAGCATAGATGGCTCTTTGTTTCTCCTCTATGTTCATTAACGCTGGAAGGCAATCTTAAGCCACCGCAAGCAGCCGTATAATCTTTTCGTTTTATTTTCTACTGATTTCAACTGCAAAACAGGTTGAAAAGCAGCGTGGTTTGCCAAACAGCAGATCATATTCATTGCTATGTTATAGTTGGATCTCAAACAGCTTATCATTATTTATCCGGCGTTCTTCCAACACCAACATCACCATTTAATATTTTTGTATGCCATATATATCTGTCGAGGCACATTTGCCCGGCGTTACCGGTTTGTTAGAATATCGTAAAGACTCCGCAGAACCCATTCGGGATTTAACCCAATCTCTGTTACGGGGTCCTTCTTCCTTAACTGAAGGCGAAAGAGAACTCATTGCTACAGTTGTTTCACATGGCAACGAATGCCGCTTTTGCACTACCACCCATACGGCAGCTGCCGATTTGCTTTTGGGAGAAAAAGAAACATCTGCTAAAGTGAAAGAAAACATAGCTGAAGCACCGGTAAGTGAAAAGATGAAAGCACTATTAACCATAGCTGCCCTGGTACGGGAAAGCGGCAAAAGCGTTACCCCCGAAGCTATTGCAAAAGCAAAGTCTGAAGGCGCAACCGATTTTGAAATCCACGATACCGTACTCATTGCAGCATTATTCTGCTTGTACAATCGTTATGTTGATGGACTGGCTGCTGCCTTGCCAGCTAGCCCAGCCTACTACGATCTTTTAGCCGAACGGCTGGTAAATCACGGCTATACCCGCCTGCCACAAGGCTATAATCATTTGAAAAAGAAAACAATTACTTCTAAAGTCGTTAACTAACGCAATATCTTTTTACGATTTCATTACTAATGGAAATTGAAAAGCATAAACATTTTTTATTACCACGCTTTATGGTTGAAAAAGAAGTGATGCAGCAATTGACACCAGGCATTAGCAAAAGGCAAATTTGGTTATTTGCCTTTTGCTTTTTGAGTAATATTTTAAGTAGACAAGTTGGTTACCAAGGCACTGTTAAACCGTAACGACTTATAGAAGGCTATATAGATTTTGATTTGAATAAGCAGGCTATCGGCTTTCATCACAACCCAACCATTTATACCATTCAACTCATGAAAACTTTCGTTTTAATCGTTGGATTATTGCTGCTAATTACTGTTGAAATTCTGCGGGTGTATTTTATTATGCCTTTTCCCGGTAGTCAGCAAAACAACACCATTGGAATTGCCTATTGGCTTGACCGAAATATTATCTGGATTCGATTGCTGTTACTAGCTGCTATTGCTTATCCGGCTTTGCTAATATTGCGTCGTTCGAAAATGTGGAGCAAAGTGTTGCTAAGTTTTGGGCTGGTGGTATATGCAGTTGTATTCTATTTTTTCAACTTCCGTTTTTTAGCGGAAAAAATGTTTTACCAGCCCCGTATTAAAAGCTTTGCTGCTGGCAATAACAATAAAGTAAAAGAAAACAAACTGGTGTTGGGAATAGATATTAACGGGGAAGCAAAGGCATATCCGTTACAGCTAATTGGCTATCATCATCAGGTGACGGATATGGTGGGCGGAACACCGGTAATGGTAACGTATTGTACAGTATGCCGCACCGGTCGGGTGTTTAGCCCTATGGTGAATGGAAAAGCCGAAACATTCAGGTTGGTAGGCATGGATCATTTCAATGCCATGTTTGAGGATGCTACCACCAAAAGCTGGTGGCGGCAAGTTTCTGGCGAAGCCATTGCTGGTCCTCTAAAAGGGACATTTTTAAAAGAACTTCCTGCAGAGCAAATGACACTGGCTGCTTGGCTCCGTCTACATCCGGCCTCAACCGTTTTACAGCCGGACACAGCTTTTAACAAACAGTATAAAGACTTAGCAGATTACGATAAAGGAAATGTAAAAAGCGGACTCGAAAAACGGGATTCCCTTTCGTGGAAGCGAAAATCCTGGATAATAGGTGTGGTGCACGGCAAAGAAGCAAAAGCCTATGATTGGAATGAATTGGTGGCAAAAAGAATCATTCAGGATTCTTTGCCAGGCCTGCCTTTGCTTATTGCCTTAGAAAGCGATACGGCTTCTTTTCATGTCTGGAATAGAAAGATTAACGGGATAGTTCTACATTTTCAAAAAGGTAGTGACGACCAATTGCTAAAAGACAAGAACACTAGTTCAGATTGGAATATGAAAGGTGTTTGTGTTTCTGGAACAATGAAGGGCACTCAACTGCACCCGGTGCAGGCGTACCAGGAGTTCTGGCATTCCTGGCAAACTTTTCATTCTAATACCAGCAAATAGTTTTATTCCGAACCTTCCTCAGTTTTTGTTTAAAGAGCCTTGTTATGAGACAGAAGTACAGACAGCTCTCATTTCTTTAAAACCCACTCACCTCCTTTACATACGCATAGCTACCATCTGTTACCCAGGCATCTAGTTGAGCAATGTCCTTCATTTGCTGGCCACGCTGGCGGGGCACAGCTATGTAGCCACATCGCACATCGGGCAAGCCGCTCATATCTGTCCATAGTTTTTCTATCTGGGCTACGGGGTAAATGTCTTCCTGGCCGTGGCCCCAACGGTATTTTACGTCTTTAATGGTTACGTAAGTGGGCATGCGGTGGGCTACGCTACGTACCGCTTTTGCCAGTGTTTCTTCATCAGCGGTTTGCAGGCCCTCACGGGTAAGGCCAAATAATTTCAGCAATTGGTCCACATCTATCCAAGTAGTGTTGCTGCTGTAGTAGCTCAATTTCAGTTCGTCTTCTTCATGTGGTTGGGCCAGGCCTTCCAGCAGGCGTAGGTTGCCATTCACTTTTGCCAGCCCGCCGCCCCGGTCTTCTATGTGGCGGGGAATTACTTCGAACGTAAGCATGTTGCCAGATGCCAGATGCTGACCCAATGCCAACGGATCTACATCGGCCCCAAGCGTATCAATATTGTGTAGCATAATGGTATTGACCTGCGGCTGTTCTTTCAGCAAACGGGCCAGCACACCATTACGAATCATGTTCGACACCTCGTACCAGTGGCCCAGCGGCGAAAAGCGTTGTGCAGCAATATTGTCCACGTAGTCTGATCCTTCGCCTTTGGTTTTGGCCCAGCTAATCATGCTGCTGCGTACCGCATCTCTAACCTTTTGCTTGTTTTCATCTAGCGTTTCCTGCGGCATTTCTTCCCACAAAAAACGCAGGTCTCTTTCCATGGGCACAAAGCGCTGCCCTATGGAGCGGCCAGGTGATAAATACACAGCTCCGTTGTAATTGTAATTGCCGGTTTGGGCCAGCGTTTCCTCAATGGCTTGGTGCGTTAGGTAGCTGGTGGCAACGATGTGTGGAATGGCAGCGCCGTATTCAGTTGCTACCTTCTTTGTTTTAGCTAAATGAATTTCCAGGAAACTCCGGTGGTGGCCATCCATTTCTACAAATGGATTGATGGCTTTGATAACACCGGCACCTTTTGTCCAGCGGCTACCTACGCCGGCAGCCAAGCTCATCACTGCAACGCTACCTTTCCGAATAGCGTTTTCGCCATTTTCTTTAAATGACTCTAATTTATTGTACTGGCTGATTTCATCTTCTGCTACATCCTCAATTACAGTTTCAACCGGCAGGCGGTTGCGGGATAGTCCAATGCGGCCTTTTTGTATTTCAGTCCGTATTTCTTCATGCTGAATAAAGTCGAACCCGTTTTCTTTTTTGATGGCAGCGGCTTTCTCGTTCTCTACATTTTTATTGCCCTGCATCGATGGGTCAGAAACCTTAAATAGGTTGCTCACCAGGTTGCGAAGCAGCGGATAAGCCTGCGTGTTTTTATCGCAGTTAGCGGTAAAATAATCAATCTCGGCCCTGCGGATGTAGGCGATTCCAGCGGGTTCTTTGCGGGCCAGTTCCGACAAATGAATAGTATAATATTGATATGGCATCAAGGCTTCATCACCCGATAGCAGGTTGCTCCAGCTGCCCTTTTCATTAATACTCCAGTTGTACACTACCGGCTCCACAGCAAAGGGTAGCGATGCAGACAGTTCCTTTTTCGTTTCCTTCAAAATATTCAGCACCTGTACCTTATAATCTTCATATTTATCCGGATTTACAAACATGCCCATACCGCCACCTGACATGCCGCCCAGCATCAGGAAGCCATAATAGTCATCACCAAATTGCTGCTTGCCTTTTTGAATCAATTGCTCTGTATAATAGGTAGTTGCCCAGGGAATAATAGTCTTGATAGGGCCAGCAAAATTTTGCGCTGTATTTGCAGCTAGTTTTTTTATATCGCCTTCCTTAAGGGCGGCTAAAATGTTTTCGAAAATCTGTTCGGTTTGCTGGCGGGCAACAGATTCCTTCTCCCCTCTTAGCAAGTATTTTTCCGTTACCATTTCTAGGATGGGGCCTACGTTGCTGGCCATACCGCCATGCATTAGTACCAGCGAATTTACCAGTCGTTCTTTTAATTCCGGGTGCATAGCATCGCCTTCCAAAACGGTGTGACGAGGCAAAAGCGTACCCCGGCTAATGCTATACTCTGGATCGCCGAGTTGGGCAAACCTACCCTGGATGGCTTTAATGCCGGGCCATACGC
>CAXTDG010000169.1:7797-8553 GCA_964242675.1 uncultured Chitinophagaceae bacterium | reverse complement strand
GTCGTGGAAATTTCAGGCGGTTTCAAACCTCTTGCGGTTTTGCCCGTCTGCGGTGTGTTGCTTTATATTATCAAAATTCTCCCCAACCCATTTTCGCCGAAATTATGTCAGTCGCTTACAGAAAGATATGCCGCAAATGCAGGCCAGTATTGATTTCCCTGCTATTTCTTCCGATTGTATTTTTAAACAGAGTAAATGCCCAAACCAGCAGTGGTAAATGGGATGCAGTAACCAAATACCTGGAAGATAACATCGCCGATTTTGGTGGCAGAGCGGGATTGCTAGTATCAAAAGACGGTAAGGTTATTTATAATCAAAACGTAAATGAACTAACCCAGCGACAGAAAAAAATACAACAGTTTTTAGCTAAAAGAAAAGGGGGCAATAGCGCTGATGCAACGGAAGATTTTGATGAAAATACCCGCCAACCCATTGCCAGTTGTAGTAAATGGCTAAGTGCCGCTTTGGTAATGACTTTTGTAGATGAAGGCAAGCTAAACATCAACGATACCATTGGAAAATTTTTGCCGGTAATGACTGCCAACGGCAAGGGCAGTATCACCATTTGGCAATGCCTTAGCCACCTAACTGGCATCAAGCAAATTGGTGTAGAAGCCCTAGCTAACGGAAATGAAGGAGATGGCAGTACCCAACGCAAAACCGGTGGCATCCGGGCCCAACTCCGCACCAGACGGGAAGGTGGCGACCCCTCTACACTAACCAAAATGAACCCTTATAAAACGATGGCTGAAGCGA
>CAXTDG010000169.1:0-7787 GCA_964242675.1 uncultured Chitinophagaceae bacterium | reverse complement strand
AAGCTGAAAGCGAACCAAAGCATTGAAACTATTACGATGGCTGAAGCGATGGATAGCATTGCCACACAACCCATGGAAGGCGAACCGGGTAAAACGTTTCATTACGGAAATGCGGGTCTGCAAATAGCCGCCGCCGTAATTGAAAAAATTAGTGGTAAAAATTTCAAAACACTATTTCAGGAACGCATTGCTATGCCCTGTGGAATGATCAATACCGACTTCGGCAATCGCCCCGTTCCGCTGGCAGCAGGCAGCGCTTTAAGTACACCAACGGATTATCTGCATTTTTTGGAAATGATTTTAGCCAACGGAAAATACAACGAGAAACAAGTTTTGAGTGCTTCTTCCGTCGCAGCCATGCAATTCAACCGGGCGGCTGGTGCTACTATTGCTTACTCACCTACCGAGGCTGGCGATTTTGGCTATGGCTTCGGCGAATGGACCATGAGCAATACCGCCGAACGTTCCAAATCCGTTACGAGTCCTGGCTTATTTGGCTCCTTCCCCTGGGTTGATAACGAGAAACAATACTGTGCTTTTTTATTCAGTGTAAACCTAAAAAGCAAAGGCCGGCATGAACGATATATAGAGTTGAAGAAGTTGGTGGATGATGCTGTAATGAATCATTAAGCAAAAAAGGTATTACGGTTATTTAGTGTATGTTTGAACATACTGCCCTAATACTTGCCCGTATGAAACGATTCTGTTTGCTACTCACATTGCTAACTTTATTTACAAATAGCTATAGCCAGCTTTTAAATGATTCTGCAAATAATCAGCAGAACTACAAATACTATATTCATAAAGAAAAGAGTCAGGGAGTTATTGCAAAGGTTTTGGTTGGAAGTGGAACTGCATTTTATCTTTCTTCAATATTATTCGGCTTTGCGCCTACCGGGAAATCAACGCCTCAATACAATTATATTTATTGGACAGGTGTTGGAGGCGTATTGCTTGCCAGCATTCCTTTCATTATATTGTCAAATAAAAATGGCAAAAAAGCCAGGCAGTATAAAACCAGTTTAGAATTACAAAGCAATAGTTATCAACTCCATCAATTATACTATACAGCAATAAGTTTAAGAGTTCAGTTATAGATAGTAAGGTTCTCAATAACATCGCTATAATGCCAATTCAACTTATGTATATTTCAGGAAAAGATAGAGCAGCCTGTAGTTTTAATAAATGCGATAATGAAGTGTCAAATTTGAAAAAGTCTTACCAATAAATGAAATTGCCTACTTATGAAAATCTATCACATACTTGCTCTATTTCTATTTTTTTGTATCGTAATTGATAGTCATGGTCAACTCCTAAATGATTCTGCAAGTAACCAGAAATCCTATAACTTTTATAGGGCTAAAGCAAAAAATCAGGGTCGGGCAGCACTGGTTTTATTTTTTAGTGGATTAGTAGTGTCTGCTGTTTCTTTAAACTCTGCATTAGAGCATTTTTGGGAGGAGACTCCACCAGAGGCAGAGGCAGGAATATTTATAGGGCTAGGAATGGAACTTGGAGGAGTTGTTCTGGCCTTTGCTTCCAACAGGAACCGGAGCAAAGCAAAACGTTTTAAAACAACATTCCAGATGGAAAACCGGAATTCACTTACTACCGGTTCGTTTAGTAAAGTTTACTATCCAAGTGTTTCATTTAAAATTCAACTGTAACAATTTGTATTGATCAAATGAACGTTACTATTACTCTTCTGTCCATCCAAGCCCTTCATAAATATCCGCAACAGGCAAACTGGACTGTAACTTTGTTAGTAACACTGTATCCGTCAGTTGATTGTACACCTCTGACTGCCACTCGCCATTTTCATCTTTCGAAAACAAGTTTATGTAACAAAAGTCCGGCTCTACTACCAGGTAGTATTTCAGCGAAGCAAACTGGCGGTAGGCAATGAATTTATCGGATAGGTCATTGGTTCGTGTGGATGGCGAAAGCACTTCGGCCACAAATAAAGGAGTTTCGGTCAGACCTGCTTTATTTCCAGCATTAGGCCGCACTACTACATCAGGGTAATAGTAATTTTTTGTTTCCGGATTTCGTACCCATAAACCTTGTGTAACCGTTTTTAATTTTTGTGTTTTTAACAAAAAAGCGATGTTTTGTATCACATCCTCGTGGTAGGTAGTTCCTCCCGGTATTTCGTACATTTTCCGTTGATGAATTCATGACCCACAGCGGCCCGTTCTTCTAACTGCAAATACTCCTGCTCGGTAATGGTATGGCTGGTAGTTGTTATTATGTTTCAAGTATAAAGCTGTTGCGGTGTCGTATTGGCCTATGTTTTACTAAAAAAGAAAGGTCTTAGCCTTCCGTCAAAAAGATGTTTAGCCATACTTTTGCCCGATGTATTTTAAATTTTTGGTCACCAGTATTCTGATCTGTACGCTCTTTTTTTCTTACTCTCAAACCGCCGAAACGGAGCATAAAGATACCCGCTGGTTTAAGGGCATGTACCTGCAATATGGCTATAGCCGCTATGCTTACAGCAAAAGTGATCTGCATTTTTCCAATGGCGATCAGTACAATTTTACAGTTCATAAAGCCGTAGCCCACGACCGCAACAATTTTGACGGTCTGCTCCATCAGCCCTGGCAATTTACCATTCCACAATACAATTACCGCATCGGTTTTTACTTAAACAAATCAAAAACCCATGCCATCGAGATCAACTACGACCACGCCAAGTATGTTGTAGATGATTATCAGAAACTGGAAGTGAGCGGGGATATTAACCACCGCAAAATGGATTTGGATACCTTAATTGATCCTCAAAATTTCATGCACCTGGAGCATACCAATGGCGCCAATTTCTACCAGATCAATTATGTATGGTCTACCTTTTTTGGTGGGGGTAAAAACTACAAAGCTTTTGCATTTGTGTTGCGGGGTGGTGCTGGTATTGTAGTTCCAAAAACGGACGTTACTCTGTTTGGCAAACGGCTAGACAACAAATTTAAAGTGGCTGGTTATGTAGCCAGCATTGAACCCAGCCTGCGGGCTTATCCTCTTCGTCATTGGTTCCTGGAGTTGTCGGGCAAGGCGGGCTATGCCAATTACTTAAATGCCAGCACTATTGCCGGTGGTAAAGTATCGCACCATTTCACTTTTGTAGGTGCTGTGCTAACCGTGGGTGTTGACATTAATTATTAGAATGCAATTTTTTTAACGTCTGACTTCGCTCCGCACTAATTGCAAAACCATAGCAAACTTTTCTTTTAAAAAATCTTCTGCTTTATCCCATTCCTGCAAAGGCAGGTAAACGCTTATTTTATAAAATCCATTTGGGGCCTGATTTTCAAGTGTATGCACTTGCACTTCTTTAGCCGCTAAAGCCAAAGCCGGATCGAACTGATGTTGCCAGGGATCAGTACCGGTGGTAAAATACCAGCCACTGGCCTGTGGCAACCGTTCTGCATTTAGCAGGTGCATTTTATCGCCCTGCAGCAATAGATGCAGGCTGAAATAATGGCCCCACCAAAACATGGTTCGGATGGCGAAAGTGTTTTGATTGGCAAAATGCCGGGGCCAGTCCAGCATTACCCAAGGCAGCCCCAGGTAGTTTTCGCCTCTGGAAATTTTAGGGTGTATTTGCTGGATGTCGGCAGGCAGGGTAGGACCAGTTGCTGTTTGATATTCCGCTGCCAGCCGCCCAAACAGCTCATACACTTCCTGTATTATTTTGTTTTTAGTCAGCAAAATATTTGCATTGGCAGCCAGAGCCTGTTCTTCTTTTGTAAGCAAAATGAATTGGTGTTTTACGAAGCGAAATTGGTAGTTGAATATGTGGCTGCTTCTTTCTTTTACCCAAAAGCTGAAAAGGGATTGTTACAAATTTGCAACACCTGCAAAACAAAAGCAACGAAGCGGATATTTGCAAAGTCACCATTTTAAAACTGATTCGTGTTCAAAAAACTCGACCTCCTCATACTCCGTTCCTTCATCGGCCCCTTTCTGGCTACATTTCTCATAGCCTTGTTTGTATTGGTGCTACAGTTTTTCTGGCTATACATTGATGACCTCATTGGAAAAGGCATTGATTTAAGCACCATTTCCAAACTCATTTTTTATGTAGCTGCCACTATTGTACCACTTGCTTTGCCCATTGCTATCCTGCTTTCCAGCATTATGACCTTTGGCAACCTGGGCGAAAGCTTCGAACTGGTAGCTATTAAATCTGCTGGTATTCCGCTGCTGCGGTTTATGCGGCCGCTGCTCATTTTTGCAATAGGGTTATCCGGTGTAGCATTTCTGTTCAGTAATAACGTAATCCCGTTGGCCAACCTGCGGCTCAACGCTATGAAGTACGACTTCACCTACACCAAACCCACGTTCGACATTAAGGAAAACATTTTCTACGATAAAATTCCCGGATACATTATCAAGGTAGGCCGCAAAAATCCCAACGGTTCCGGTATTTACGATGTAGTAATTTATGAAAATGGAACCAATTCCATACAGGACAACCTGATACTAGCCGATAGCGGAGTAATGAAAATCAGTAACGACAAAAACTCCCTGGATTTCATCCTGAACAACGGCACCCGCTACGAAGAAAGAGGCTACCGGGGCACCACCAACAACGACTACATCCGGCTGCATTTTAAGCAATATAAAAAAACGCTTGACCTCAGTTCGTTTGGACCCATAAATACAGCAAAAGACACGATGCTCAATAACCGGCCAATGATGTCAATGAGACAGATCAATATTTTTATTGATTCTGTAAGGCGTTTGCAAACGGATATTGTAAAGAATTTACCCACCTCAGTCATGTACAATTTCACCATCACCAAATACATTGATAGCGGTTGGCTAAAGAAAGCAAAACCAGTTACCAAACCAGCCAAAAGCATGAGTAGTTTAATACCGGATAGCCTGCGGAAGAGTGTTGCTGAAAATGCCCTATCGCAGGTAGCTAATGCTAAAAACAGTATGGACGTTGTGTTTGCCAACTATACCGACCGCTCCAAAGATTTGCGGGGGCTGGATGTGGAATGGCATCGAAAGTTTACACTGTCGGCTGCTTGCCTGGTGCTGTTTCTTATTGGTGCTCCGCTGGGTTCCATCATTCGCAAAGGCGGTATTGGTACGCCGCTGGTGTTTGCAGTTATCTTTTTTGTCATCTTCCACCTCATCAATACTTTCGGCGGCAAGTTTGCAGGCGAAGGCGTGCTGAGTCCTTTTACCGGCATGTGGCTTTCCACTATGGTGCTTACGCCGGTCGGAATCTTTCTTACATACAAAGCCATGCGGGATTCTCAGTTGTTTAATCAGGAATATTATTTCCGCTTTATTAAAAAACTAGGAATACAGTTAAAGGAACGCAGCAAGAATTTAAAAACAAAAAAATTGACAGCATGAAAGAGCCAACCTCACGGCGACAGTTTTTAGCCCAAACCAGCAAAGCCACTTTATTTACGGGCATCAGTGCCTCTGTTATTGGTTCAACTTTGCCGGGCTGTGGTAGCAGCAAAAAACTGGCTGAAAACATCAACCTATATGCGCCAGGATACGACCAAACCAATCTGCCGTACGCCTTCAATGCACTGGAGCCTAATATTGATGCAGCAACAATGGATATCCATTTTACCAAACATGCTGCTACCTATACCAAAAATTTGAAGGAAGCAGTAGCTGCTGAAATACAAGGTGGCGTTCCAAGCCTTACTGCTTTGCTCAATGATATTTCGAAGTACAGCACTAAAATGCGGAACAATGCTGGCGGCCACTACAACCACGAACTTTTCTGGATGTGGATGAAACCCGGCGGCAGCAAACAACCTACAGGCCGTTTGCTGGACGATATTAATAAGAGCTTTGGCTCGTATGACGCTTTCAAAACTCAGTTTAGCGATGCGGCAAAAAACCGTTTTGGTAGTGGCTGGGCCTGGCTGTATTTATCCAA
Organism: uncultured Chitinophagaceae bacterium; assembly: GCA_964242675.1. Taxonomy (GTDB): domain Bacteria; phylum Bacteroidota; class Bacteroidia; order Chitinophagales; family Chitinophagaceae; genus JAZKFT01. Next base: position 1,870 of record CAXTDG010000169.1, on the reverse strand, counting down.
CGATAAAAAACTGGCCGTCGGTAGCACCCCCAACCAGGATAACCCTTTGATGAATGTAAGCGAAATAAAAGGTGCTCCACTCCTGGGCCTTGATGTTTGGGAACATGCTTACTACCTGAAATACCAGAACAAACGCCCCGACTATATAGCCAACTGGTTCAACGTAATAAACTGGGATATTGTAGCACAGCGGTACAATGCGGTAGTTGGATAGTGAACTCTACTCACACACTGAAAATTTATGCTGAAGGCATCTGACCCAAACCATCTAATACCCTTCAAACGCTCCGGTTCGTGGAACACGAACCGGAACAAACTCAATTCCTACCTCCCCGGTTTTCACATTACGGGTAGCGTTCTTTTTGCTATTTTCTTTTTGAGCCAAGCTATTTTTTTTCTATTGAACTCATGCGGCGATAGCACCGTTCAACTGCTATCTATCCATTAGGCTTTACTAACACGAGGAAGCCAGCAAATATTTAAAATCACTATAGTCACTACTCTTATCATTCACCATTGACCATTCACCATGATGACAACCATTACCACCTGGAAACACGATATGGCTTTCGATAGCGAAATGGAAGGCCATAAGATTCATATTGACGGCGGCCGGGATTCCGACGACAACCGACTGGGCTTTGGGCCAAAAGCTTTGCTGCTCAGCGGCCTGGCTGGCTGTAGCGGTATTGATGTGGTAGAGATTTTACACAAAATGAAAGTAGCCTTTACCAAACTACAAATCACCACCGCAGCCGAAGTAGCTACCACCGATCCGAAGGTATTTACCGACATCACCATTACCTATGCTACCGATGTAGCCCCGGCAGATGAAACCAAACTGCGCCGTGCCATTGAATTGTCGCTGGATAAGTATTGTGGCGTGTCGGCCATGCTGAAAAAGAATAGTCCTATCGATTATAAAATCGAAAGTATCTAAGGGCAGTCTATTCACCATTAACAACTGACCATTCACCAAATGAACCTTGCTCCCTACATTGACCATACCATTTTGAAACCCGGCTTGTTACTGGCCGATGTAGAAAAGGTTTGTACCGAAGCGAAAAAGTATGGTTTTGCCACAGTGTGCATTCCGCCTCTATTTGTAAAAGCGACTAAAGAATTTCTGGCAGTTTCTACCGTGAAAGTTGCTACGGTAATTGGCTTCCCGTTTGGCTATTCGGCTATTGAGGCCAAGATTGCAGAATCGCTGCTGGCTATGGTGGATGGGGCCGATGAACTAGACGTAGTGGTGAACTATACTGCTATTAAAAATGGTGACTGGGGCTTCATTGCAAATGAAACCAATCACCTGGTGTCAATTATACAGCGGCAGAATAAAGTAATTAAGGTTATTATTGAAAGCGGCTCACTGACGGACGCAGAGATCATCCGCTGCTGCGAATTGTATGGTGTGGCCGGGGTTGATTTTGTAAAAACCTCCACCGGCTATGCCGAAAAAGGGGCTTCGGTGGAAACAATAGCGCTAATGCGGAAACACTTGCCGGATGCCATCCAGATCAAAGCATCAGGCGGCATCCGTACGTATGATTTTGCAAAAGCATTGGTGGAAGCGGGTGCCAATCGCCTGGGCTGCAGCAGTAGCGTAGCCATTATGCAAGGTGCCGAAGCAGAAGGCAATTATTAACCTGTCAATAGATTTTCACAACCGTATTTTTGATCCCTGATTTATAAAAGTATGAAAGCAATCTACCTTTTTATTAGCTACTGTTTATTCGCTTGTTCTGCATTTGCCCAAGTACCAAGACCCGGTATTGTGCCACATAAAGACAGTCGCATAGATGACTTATTAAAAAAGCAGGCTGACATCAATAAAGTAGCTGCTATTAAAAATAGTTCAGGCCAATAC
>CAXTDG010000168.1:0-8556 GCA_964242675.1 uncultured Chitinophagaceae bacterium | reverse complement strand
CCAACTGGGCAATGCTATTGTAGAGCGGGTACTGGAAAAATACCCCGGCAGTACAGTGGAAGAAGTAAACCTGGCCGAGCAGGACATTCCACATCTCAATCCCGCCATTCTGCGTTCGTTCTTTACCCCTGGCGATCAGCTAACGGCGGAGGATAAAGCCTCCATCCACTACAGCAACGAGGCAGTGCAGCAGTTGCTGGCGGCAGACATTATTGTAATGGGTGCGCCCTTGTACAACTTCACCATCCACACGGCACTAAAAGCCTGGATAGACCATATTACCAGGGCGGGCCTCACCTTTGGCTATAACGAAAACGGCCCCTATGGCTTGCTAAAAGACAAACAGGTGTACGTGGCAGTATCTAGCGGGGCAGTGTACTCAGAAGGCCCCTGGCAGGGAGCCGATTTTGTAGCTCCTTACCTAAAAACAATGCTCGGCTTTTTAGGTATGACAGATGTAACCGTTTTTAGGGCAGAAGGCGTAAAGGTGACCGGCGTAAAGGAGCAGGCGCTGGAAAAAGGGATAGCCAGTATTGCTATTCATTAAGTAGCTCCTTCCTGGCAGGGCCCCGGTTCTCAGCTCCTGCAAATTAGCAACAGTCATCTTCCATACCTGTTTGAAACCTTATTAAGCAGTATTATCAACTGTACAGGCGTGCAATTGTAACAGCAGATCCCTCGTTCCTCGGGATGACAAATCCGAAGTTTGCTGATCAAATTGTCATCCCGAGGAACGAGGGATCTGAACGAGCATTATTTGTGTGTTGCCAATAGATAGGATGCCAGCGCTGATACGTTGAAACGCAAGGTGTTAAATAGGTATGGTCATTTTCTTACCCATAGGTGTCTCCAACGCTTACTGAGGCAGGGAGCCTTCATGACTTACTCGTATTCTATTTCCCCTCAATAGATTCTCTGAGTCTTTCTACGTTTTTTTTGTTGACATTGAGTCCCATAATCTGGAGTTCGCCATACAACACTTCGCCTGTTGCAGGGTCGAAAACAAACATTGATTTGTAGAGTGTGATAGCGGGTTGATAATAGTAATAACGAGTATCCTTGTCCCTTATAACTTGTGCCAGTTTCTCATGAGAGCAAAACTCAAATTTGTATGGGTAACTTTTTCCAAAATCTTCTTCCGTCATTTTGTTGCCTATCGCATCCCGATTTACCAATAATATACGCTTAGAGATTTTGGAAGATTGCGAACGGTAGTATTCTACTAACTCATCCTGAATTTTATTAGGGCTTCCTTTTAAATCATTCTTCTTCACAATATCCATGGTTTTCACCATTGAAGCTACCATGTTGGTAAGACGGTAAGCACAAAGTGTATTTGTTTCTTCATCACCAAAGTGATTAATAACGGCATACGCAAGCATATCCTGATAAACATACTTGTCAAGATTTTTTTTACCTCCGTTAATAAGTGCCAGATAGTGAAATTGTTGTCTTGCACTACCTGTAAAAATGGTGATGGGCAAAATAAAAGAAGCCGAATTATCGCTGATTTTTGTTTTAAAATCTTCTCCTCCAATGTAATCGTAGGAAGTAAGTTTCCACTCTTTCATTGCAATCTTCATGTTATTATCATAAGCCGTATCGCCAGTTATAAGCACGTACGTTTTTGTAGCAAGGAGTGCATCGTATTCTTTGCTTTTATAACCGATAGCACTAAGTTGTGCATGGGTGGCTAAGCAGCAAAAAAATAAGGAAAGGGCTGAGAAGATGCGGATGAGCATACGATGTTTGTTTTGAAGTAGGGGTTAAATGTAAATATTGTCGGAGTGAAAATAAGAAGGAGTAAAAATGTTTTTATGATATGCATTCTTCAGATGGACATAATGATTCTTACTTGTAAGACTCTCAACTCTCCGACATTATCTTCCCCACAAGGTCTCCGGTTCTCTAAACCGTGCAAACGGACACCAGCTATCCCTTACAACTGGCCGTAGGGTCAACATGCAAAAGACCTTTCGGAAAAGAAAACAGACAGTACCGCATTACTAAACCTCTTGCTACTAAGTAAGAAGCCAGAGTTAAGTTAGACTAAACAGCCTGTCATTGCGAGGTTTCCTGCAACAAGTTCGGGATAGGCTTTGCCGAAGCAATCTCATACTTAGGGAGATTGCTGCTCTTGAGGTTGCTTCGTCGGGCAGAGCCTGCCCCGATAAATCGGGGAACCCTCCTCGCAATGACGAACGTATTAATCACAATTAATTATAACTCAATACTTAAAATATCTTTTTACAATAAAAAAAGCGCTGCCTTTTAGCAGCGCCTTTCTTACACAAGGAGGGATGTTATAGAAATTGTTTATTGTGGAATATAAGATATTACGTCACTAATTACTTCCTGGCCTCGTACGCCTACCAGGCCCACTTTCATATAGTAGCGCAGGCCACTGGTAAGGCCGGTAAAGGTGTACTTTACTTTGTTCCAGGAAATAATGGTCCAGGCCACATCGGGGCCATCGTTGGCAGCAGCCGGGTCGCTGCTTATATAATAGTTTATGCTCTTCATGCCCGGTTGCGAATAGGTTCTGCAGTCTATTTCGCCCTTGTTTACACCAGCCAATACTTTAGGCGTATCGGGCTGTTCCATATCGGCGGTCGTTTTGCGGTCTTGCATGTAGGGGAAGCCAGAGGCACTGAGGATGGCGGTATCGCCCAGGGCTATGCCATCTACTGCTATACCCAGTTGGTGCAGCTTGCTGGTAAGGGCATCCCGTGCAGCATCCCGGTTCAGGATGGCGGTACGGTCACGGCCGCCTGCTTTTTGTACCAGGTCGGCAAAGGCTATGTCGTCCGTATTAATTTCCTGTACTTTGGTTTGCACCGAGGCAAAAATGACATTGCTCGTCATGCTGCTAATAATGCCATCAACCTGATGGATAAATTCGGGTAGGGTTAGTTTTTCGAACCCATTCGTAGTTCTTTTCATAAAAAAGAATGCTGAGTTAAAATTTAAAATAATGGATTAGTGCCATGCTATCGGCCCTTGTGTGCACCTGCCTGCCAGGCAGCCCATTGCTAATAGATGACGAAACAATAGTACAATACAGGACTGATATTGATTGATAGAATATTTGCCTTGTGCATAATGTGTGAATAAGCTATGAAACAAATGGATATTTAAGTTTACTAATAACTGTTCACTCGCAGAAAACGATAAAAACCAATGAGGGATTTGCAAAAACCAACGAGGAAATTGTAGAAACCAATGAAGGATTTACAGAAACCAATGAGGGATTTATAAAAACCAATGAGGGATTTGCAAAAACCAATGAGGGATTTACAAAAACCAATGAGAGATTTGCAAAAACCAATGAGGGATTTGTAAAAACCAATGAGGGATTTGCAAAAACCAATGAGGGATTTATAAAAACCAATGAGGGATTTGCAAAAACCAATGAGGAATTTATGAAAACCAATGAGGGTTTTACAGAAACCAATGAGGAATTTATGAAAACCAATGAGGGTTTTACAGAAACCAATGAGGGGTTTGTAAAAACCAATAAGCAGTTTGTCTTCTTCCCAGCCCAAACACTTGTATCTCCACTACAAGTATTCATCTCATAACTATTTCCTTGAAGCTATAGAAAGGGTAACATAATAGCTTGCTATGCTACAGGGGCTCCGGCGTTCTGACCCTACTGACTTGCAACAGTCATGATAGTGCAACCCGCAGGGTCGGAGATACTACGGGGAAGAAAAGGAACCACAGGTGTTCGAAATCTTATTGTGCAGTGTTACATAGTAGTAAATGCGTACAGGTGTAACAGCAGATCCTTCCTATCGTCAGGAAGACAATTTTAATCAGCAAACTTCGATTTTGTCATCCTGACGATAGGAAGGATCTGAACGACAATTATTTGTGAGTCATCAATTGTTAAGAACATAGCACTTACATATAACAAGTGACGTTTCGGACAGGGATAAGTTTGCACCCTCCCGACCTATCGGTGCGGGACAAGTTATGCTATATTATGTCGGCCTTTCAGGCAATGTCATTAAGTGAAGGAATAACAAAATTGTATTGTTCAATTGCCACGCCGGGGGCGTGGACAATGGTTACACCCTCATTCATGGGCTTTAGCCCAACTGGCTCGAGTGGATTTCGGCTAAAGCCATACAACTTGACCGCTATCATCCACGCCCCCGGCGTGGCAATTAACTATTTCATTAACTTAATGACATTGCCTGAAAAGGCTTAAAACCAACTTCAAATTCCTTAAATTAAGAACATTGCCTTTCAGGGCTACCTACTGCCGATTCAACATTTCTTCCGAATGCCTGTGACTATTTATGCTTACCAGGGCAAAGGGGAAAATACGGAAGAAGAAAGGGTTAAAACACCATTGATGCCGGAGCAGTACATAATTATTTTCGCTAAGAAATAGTATTCCAAAAGTTATTGATCCATGTCATCAAGTTGTTCCAGCGACGAGTTTGGTTCAACAACTTTTACTATAAAGACAAAAGAGGTGGCTTGTTTCCGTCCATAGGAAAATTTTGCACATTTTAAATCGACTTAACCAACGATTTGGGATTCTTAAACTATATCTATTACTAACCGTACCCAGGCACATACACCCTTGACAGTTGCAGAATAGTTTATTATAATTGTCTCCAATACGTACACAAGGTAAATCCCACCCATTATAACAACCTGTTTATACGTGTAGAAAAGAATAGAGAAACGAGTTTCAAATAGATCCGGATAAAATTGCAACAAAATGAAAAAGCAGACCTTCCACATCATCGGCTTTCTTTTCTTCCTGCTGATAGTAGCGCCAGCTTGTACCGTTGGTAAGTCGTTTGATAAAAAGAAAGCAGCACAACTAATAATTGGGCAGTGGCAGCAAACGGATTTATCCGTTACGTGCGACCAGATTCAGGGCTTTAATGAAGCAATGAGTAACCCTGCAACACGATCCAGTTTTGAGACGATTTCAAATAGTACAAGCCTTCAATTCGATGCTGGTGGTAAGGTTATTTCAAATATATTTTCAACCATTACCACTTCTACATACCAAATTTCTGATGATGGTTATTTTACCATTTATAGTAACCTGAAAAAAAGGTTACCTGAAAAGGCCAGAATACTTGAATTAACAAGCGACACATTCATTTATACAAAAACCAGGAAAATGAACGATCCTGACCTTGCAGGATTAATGTCTGTACTACATGTAGAAAATGACACAGCTAAAACGATTACCTACAAGTACACTTACTCCAAAATAAAGGAAGCCAATGCCCCATGGACGCTTATAAAAAACAACTTACCCAAAAAAAGATGGGTAGAAAGTTTAGCTTATAACGATTCTACCTTTTTTACTATCGTTTCCAATCCTTCGAGCCAGCATAATGATTCTATATATACTTCAAATAACTACTGTGCCAATTGGCATTATGGAGGCTATGCTATATCTAAATCTAATTTAGGAAATGGAAAGATGATGGATAAAGAGGGTTCAAAGGTTTTTGTTGAAACGGAGAAAAGTGTATTTGCAACTGAAAACCGAGGCAAATCCTGGATCGAAATCAAGGGTCTACCTACATCTTCCTTTGGTATTGGACTACCGCAGTTTGCAACAACCGATAGCCGTATTTATAGCGGTTTTGGGTCTGAGTTGTTTGCTTCCGGTGATAACGGCACTACCTGGGCCCCGGTGAAAACCCCCTTGCAGAATGAAGATAATATAATGACATTGGCCGCCAGTGGAAATGATATTATTATTAGCGGTTTAGGCGCCAGTATGGATCCGGGTGCCCAGCCAAATGCACGTGGGCCATTCCTGTTATTATCTGAAGATGGCGGGCAGCATTGGAAAAATATACAGGTTGCATCCTACGATTATCCGGGTATCATGACAGATTATTTAGTTATAGCGGGTTCTTCCATTATTATGGATACCCAGTATGGCATGTTCAGGTCAGATCTGCAACACATTAACTGGACTCTTATAAAGGGTTTGTCTGTAACGCCGGTAAACAATGCATTTACGCCACATACGCCAACCGGAAGCGCAGGAGAAGCGATCATTGCCAGTGGAACAAATATCTTTTATGGAGGTGCCAGCGGAATGTTCGTATCCAACAGCGGCGGAGAAAGCTGGACAGAAGTTAATAATACAGCGTTACGCAAAGGCATTAATTCGTTTGTTATAGTCAATGATCAAATCATTGCTTTAACCGCAGAAAGCAAACTCTTTCAGGCATCGGTAAAGGATTTAGTACAGTATATGAAGAAAATGGGTGAGTAGAAATATTGTGCTTATGGAAGATAGTAAGGTGTATACAAATGGTGTTTTAGAACTCCGTCGGGAGTAGAATGTTTGTAGGGAACAAGTATATTTTAAATTTGGATAACTCTATAGGAGTTGAATCTTAGCGCAAGGTTTTACACCCAAAACCTTATCATTAGCCCTGAAAGGGCGACATATATCAGCACAGGGTGCAGCCCTGTGTTTTAAAACAATGGTCTCGATCAAGCCCTGAAAGAGCGGCATAGCAGGTGTTATGTCACCCTTTCAGGGCTTACAAGGCATTAGGGCATTCTGTAAACGTAGGGCTGCACCCTACGCTTAGCTATGGCGCCCTTTCAGGGCTTAGACAAAGAACAATTTATATATTTCGAACACTTTTGGGCTGCACTTTGCGCTGGTAATTATCTCATTCAGGGCTTTTCAAAATACTGTCTGTAATTTCTTTCAAACGCTTATAGTTCTATAACAAAAAAGCCGGTTCACAATGGTGTGAACCGGCTTTGTAATAAAGCAATTGTAATTATTGCTTAGTCATTTTTACCGATGTAATAGTATTACCATTTCTGTAGCGAAGAGTATAAACACCTGCTGGCAAACTATGCACATCTACAGCAGTTTGCCTGGCAGTAAGGCGAATGCTTTTTAACACAGCACCCCGCATATCCAACAGGTCGGCCGTTGCATTAGCTGTAGGTTCTTCTGACAGCCCAATGGTAATGTAATTTCCAGCAGGGTTAGGAAATATCTGTACAGCTACAGCGGCTCCTTTTACATAAGCAGTAACTACTGATGAATAGGTGATCTTGCCGGAGAGGTGTTTTAGTTTTAGTCGGTAGTAGGTAGTGCCTTCGTAGGGATGTTCATCGGTGTAGGTATAGGTAGCAGCCGTTCCTTTGGCAGCTACCGTTGCCTCGTAGCTAAAGGCTATGCCATCTTTGCTTTTTTCCACTTCAAACAGGTCGCCTCTTTCTTCGCTGGCGGTTGTCCAATCTACTTTATTGTAATTACCTACATTATATGCTTTTATGTTTTTAAGCGAAATATCCAACGATGGGGATACGGCAACTGAATAAAAGGCAAGTGTAGAAGAAACCTCATTTGCCAGGATAACAATTGGCACACCGGTAGGTGAATTAGCCGCCGAAATATAAACAATGCCTTCTGGCCCCTGGTCGCCACCGTAAGAAGCAATGGTGCGGCTGTTTTTATAATCTACAAAAACGGGGTTGGCCGGGTCGGTTACTTCGTACACCAGGCAGCCGCCAATACGCTCCAGTGTTGCAAAGGCAAATACATGGCCGCCAATAGTGGCTACCGTTACGCCTTCCGGTTCAGGGCCTTTATCATCACTACGGTTTTTGAAAGTATTGTTGGCATTGCTGGCGTTGAAAATGGCTCCTAGCTGTGGATGCTTCGAGGTAATCAGTTCCAAATCCTGGCCACCATCCCATACCAGTGCCCCGGTAGTAGCATTCCAGATAGAAATGGATCGACCACCAAATGCATAGATTTCATCGAAGTCACCATCACCATCGGTATCGCCGGAGGCAGTACTTACATTCAGCCGGCCAATATTTGCCTTCAGTGCATCTCTGTAAGGGAAAACAGTTGAATCCAGCACATAAGAAGCAGTGCCAGCCCGTACCGCTTCTACGTACGGCGTGTATTCCCTCGAATCGCCCTCATTAGCCGTCACCAGATAGGTTTGCCCAGCTACTGAGTAGGAAGCGATAGCATCGGGCTGGTATAGGCCTTTAATGGGCCAGGAAGCCAGTTCCACAGCAGTCCCCTGGTCGCTTACATCCAGGGCATTGGCTGGGCTGCTATGGTTCTTGGTGCCCAATGTCCGAATCTCCGTAACGGTAGCGGTAGCGATGTTTACTACGGCTATGGCATTGTTTTCCTGGCAGGTTACATAAGCCGTTGCCCCGTCAGCGGAAAAGGCAATGTATTCCGGCTCGAGGTCTTGCGCCACAGTAGGATTGTTGTAGCCAAAAATACGTACCCCTGCTGCCCGCAGACTAGCCGCCTGAGCATTGTAGCTGGTAAACGTAGCATTGCTAACTGCCGACTGCGTAATGCCTGCTACACCACCGGAAATATTGATGATAGAAATAGAACCTTCGGGATCGTTGGTATAAGCAAGATTGGGCTCGCCTTCGTTGGCGGTCAGCACCTTGGTGCCATCCGGCGAAAACGTGATCATGTCGGGCAACACGCCCACCGTTACCTGGCTAATGAAAGTTCCATTGGTATTGAAAAATACAACTGAGCCAGGCTGC
>CAXTDG010000167.1:0-8592 GCA_964242675.1 uncultured Chitinophagaceae bacterium | reverse complement strand
GTATAAAGCAGCATAATTTTTTCCATTACTAAACATTCTACAATGAAAAAAGCTGCTTTTGCTTTACTGATCGCTGGTTCTTTGGTTGCTTGTAACTCTACTGAATCTGCTGACAACACCAAAGATTCTTTGGACTCTATTGCTAGTGCTAAAAAGGATATGTTAGACTCAACTACTGCTGAGAAAAAAGATGCACTTGATTCTACAGTAGAGGCTAAGAAAGACATGATTGACTCTAATACCAACAAGGCAAAAGAATCTTTAGAAAAAGTTGATTCTGCTGCTAAGAGCAAAATGTAATTATCGCCTTTGGCGAAAAACAAAAAGCCCGGCATTTTTTTGCCGGGCTTTTCTGTTTGGGAAAACAGCGGTTTCAAAACTGCTGTCGATATGAACTTTGTTTGATGTTCCTGTTTGCTTAGTGCTCGTTGCCTGTTGCCAGTTTAAACTCATTATGTAGCTGCAATACCTGCAATATCTCTTCTATTGAGCCGGTAAAAGGCCCTGACTTACTAATGTTGAGCGTAGCCATTGCTGCACCAAATTCACCTGCCTCCTGTATACCAGCACCTTTTACTCTTTTGTACAAATAGCCAGCCATATAGGTGTCGCCACAGCCGGTAGCATCTACAACAGCTTTCGGTTTATACGCTGGTATTGTATAAAACTGCCCTTCGCTTAAAATTACCGAACCGAGGCTACCTAGGGTAATTATTACTTCCTTTACGCCAGCTGCTGCCAGCACTTTTGCTCCTTCATAAATATCGGTGCAACCGGTAAGTACTTCCTGTTCGTGTTCATTGGCTTTCAGGTAGTAAATGAAAGGAAGTATGGCATCCGCATTTTCCCATTTTACAGGTATCACTTTTTGCCCTTGAACATCTCTCAGATATCCCTGCACATCCAGCGACACTTTTGTGGTGGCAGCCAGGCCGGGTATCAGCAGGGTAGGGATGTCGTCGGCTACCAGGGGGCCTAAGTGAACGATGCTTGCATTGGTATTCGATACCTGATCTTGTGTAAATGGATCTGCTTTCTGAGTGACTTTCTGGGTTCGGTGGTCCTGGTTTTCGGCGTAGTTATTTATAAAGTTGATAGTATGTGAACTAGGATAGCTGCGTACGTTAATCCCTATATTTTCTAAAGCAGTTACAAAATGCTTTTCGTTATCGGCAACCGCTGTTATGAGTTGATACGCTACATTTAAACGGCTGATGGCATTGGAAAAATACCAGGAAGTACCACCTGGTAAATGCGTTGTATTTTGAATGGTTACAATTTCGTCGAGGGTAATATGGCCTATGCAGCAGATATCAGGCATTTAGAAATTCTTCTTGCTTTAAAAAGATGCGAAAGTAAGTGCCAGATGATGTTTTCATTATCCTAATTAAAGCGACAATTAAAAAGTAAACCTTCTACGTAAGACCTTCGGCGAATGCAAATTGACTTCGTTTACTTTTAACCAAACATTCCTTACCGGCTTTTACGGCTCCGCTTACATTTGTGCAAAATCAATTTAACCCCCATGTTATTGTTTCGTAAACCGCTTGTAGCAATAGCCTTTTTGATGACGGGCTTTGCAGCGCAGGCACAGTATAATTACACTGATTCCATTCCGCAAGACCCGGCCCTAAAAAAGGGCAAACTGGCCAATGGACTTACTTACTACATCCGCCAAAACAAAAAACCTGAGCAAAAAGTAGAGCTACGACTGGTAGTGAAAGCGGGTTCTATTTTGGAAAATGATAACCAGCAAGGCCTGGCTCACATGGCTGAACACATGGCTTTCAACGGTACTAAAAACTATAAGAAAAACGATATTGTTGGCTTTTTGCAAAGCATTGGTGTAGGCTTTGGCAACGATCTGAATGCTTACACGTCTTTCGACGAAACGGTATACATGCTACCCATCCCCACCGATAAGCCGGGTAACCTGGAAAAAGGAATGCAGATACTGGAAGACTGGGCACACCAGGTAAGCTACAATACAGATGACGTCAACGAAGAGCGGAATGTAATTCTGGAAGAAAGCCGCCTGGGTAAAGGAGCCGAAGACCGGATGTTCCGCCAGTTGTATCCTAAATTATTTGAAGGAAGTAAATATGCTAACCGCATACCAATTGGTGTAGATAGCATTATCAAAACCTACAATCCTGATTTGATACGCCAGTTTTACCACGACTGGTATCGCCCCGATTTGATGGCTGTGATAGTGGTGGGTGACATTGACCCTGCAAAAGCAGAACAGATGATCAAAACGCATTTTGCCGCACTAACGAATCCCGGTAACGAACGTACGAGAGAGTATGCTACCGTGAACCCCTACAAAAGCAACGATGGAATGGTAGTGACAGATAAAGAGGCTACCAACTATTCGGTTGATGTTACCTATAGTGCTTACCCTAGCAAAGAAGCAACTACGGTAGGTGGCTATAAAGATGATTTGGTGAAAAGTATATTTTCTACCCTTATCAACCTACGTTTAAGAGAACAAACGCAAAAGGAAAATCCACCCTATCTGGGTGCTTATGTAAATTTTGGGAGTTATGCTCACAACTACGACCAGTTTAGTGCTTCGGCTATTGCTGCAAATGCTGCTGGTACTACCACGGCTCTTTCTGCCCTTATTGAAGAAATTGAAAAAGCTAAGCGTTTTGGTTTTACCAATGCTGAAGTTGACCGTGCAAAGCAAAACCTGCTGAGCAGCATACAAGTAAGCTTTAACGAACGCACCAAAACGGAATCGGCTAACTATACAGAAGAATATATTCGCAACTTTTTAAGCGATGAGCCTATCCCCGGTATTGCAGTAGAGTATGAGTACTATAAAAGCATGATACCTAAAATAAGCCTCGACGATGTAAATAGCATTGCCAAAAGTCTGCAACAACACCCGAATTATTTTGTAAGCCTGACCGGGCCCAAACCTGCAGATGCTGCAACGATACCTACAAAAGATTCCTTGCTGAATGTAATAGCCGCCGCCGCTGGCAGTACAAATATAAAGGCCTACGAAGAAAAGGCAGTTGCTACTACGCTGCTTCCCTCGCTTCCAAAACCGGGCAAAGTGATAAAAACGACTGCCGACCCGGTAATGGGAACCACCACCTGGACCTTGAGCAACGGAACTACTGTTACCATTAAAAAGACAGCTTTTAAAAATGATGAAGTTCTATTAGGTGCTCGTCGGCAAGGTGGTATGAGCCAGTACGGCGTAAAAGACAAGTACAATTCTGCCAATGCAGTATCTGTGGTTTCCAGTATGGGTGTTGGTTCATTTGCTCCACTGGATTTGCAGAAAGTATTAGCTGGTAAAAAAGCTTCGGTACGGCCGGGGCTGGGAAATACCACCGATAACTTCAGTGGTAGTAGTAGTGTAAATGATATGGAAACAATGTTCCAGTTGCTGTATCTGTATTCCACCAGCCCACGGGTTGATAGTGCGCTGTTCAAAAGCTTTATTCAAAAAAGCAAGGCCCAAATGGCTTTCATGAGTGCCAATCCGCAGTTTACTTTTGCTGATACATTATACAAAACGCTTTATCACAACGATCCCCGTTCACCCATCATTATTCCAAAGGCTGCTTATTACGATAGTATAAACCTGGGCCGAGCCCTGGAAATTTACAAAGAGCGTTTTGGCGATGCCAGCGGTATGAACTTCGTAATAGTGGGCAGTGTGGATGAGGCCAAACTGAAACCCTTGGTGGAGCAATACATAGGTAGCCTGCCAGGCAGCGGCAAAACATTTACCTACAAAGACAATGGCCTGCGCCCTGCAAAAGGCACTGTGAACCTGAACGTGAATAAAGGCCAAGAACAAAAAGCTTTGATACTGTCGATGTACAGTGGAGAAATACCTTACAGCGAAGACCTGGAACTAAAGGCAGATGCTATAGCAGAGATATTAAACATCCGTATTATAGAAGAGTTGCGGGAAAAAATACAAGGGATTTATGGTGGCGGAATGAATGCCAGCGTAGAAAAAGTGCCTTATGCTAATTATACTTTCTTCGTTCAGCTACCCTGCGGACCTGAAAAGGTAGATACGCTGCTATATGCTATGAATGCTGAAATAGCGAAGTTGAAAAAAGATGGTCCATCGGCTGCTAACCTGGCCAAAGTGAAGCAACAATGGCTGGAGCAAAATAAAGTAGCCATGAAAGAAAACGGCACCTGGCTAGGTCAGCTACTTGAAACTACTTTCCCTGGCAGCAGCAACCAGCGCTTTTTGCATTACGACCAATATGTAAATGCACTGACTGCTAAGCAAGTGCAGGATGCAGCTAACCTTTTGCTGAATGGTAAAAACGTAGTTACGGCCGTTCTTCGGCCAGAAACAATCGTAGCCGGAAAGGCAGGAGCTAATTAACCGCAAGCTTTTTTGTAATAAAAAACTGCCGTACACCTAAGTGTACGGCAGTTTTTTATTTTTTAGTGAAAGCTGCTCATTATGTATTTATATGATCAGTAACTGTGTTTAGTAAGTTGTAGTACTATTCTGTATATATCAGATTTAGGAAGACTTCTTAGCAGTTTTTGACTTTTCACCTGTTGTGCTTACATCTACTGTTGAACTACCGGAATTTGATCCCGTAGTAGCTGGCTCAGGTGTATTGGGAGTTTTTAACTTTTCACTTGTTGTACTTACATCTACCGTTGAACTATTTGATGATGCATTTGAAGTGGTTTGTTCAGAAGGGTTAGTTGTTTTTGACTTAGTATTTGCAACCGCTATTTTGGTTGCGGTATCTACCGTGTTAGCTGCTGTATGTTTATCTCCCGGCGTACCGATGCTGCTAGTAGTATCGCCCACTGCACTAGCACTTCTTTCTTTATCAGTATTTACAGTAGCAAAGCCTGCACTGTCTGTTTTTTCGTTTGGCATAACGTTGAGTTTTTTATAAAGTAATACTTAATTCAACATAAATTTCATGCCGAAGCTGACATTTAAATAGGAACCAGTTTTAAAGTAGACAAGTTCTATCATTAAAATACGATAAGATAACAAAACGTTTCTACAGGCTTGGGCAGAGCGAATTATATTTGTCTTTCATTTTACAGCGTATGAAAAAGAATCAACTAATAGTGATAGCTGCAACCGTTTTAGCCCTAAGTGCTTTAACGTTGGTATTATTTAAAAAGAAGAAAGTATATAACATGCGTACAGAGGTGGCTGATGAAGGTTATGAGTTAGCGCATGATGTATTATACCCACTAAAAAATCAGCGTCGTCGGCACGATGGCTATTCTATGAATTGATAATGTGCAAAATTTTTAAAAATCATTTTGCTTAAACCCACCCACACCCTTATTTTTGCTGCCCGATAAAAAGGAAATGGCTTCGTAGCTCAACTGAATAGAGCATCTGACTACGGATCAGAAGGTTTCAGGTTTGAATCCTGACGAGGTCACTGAAGGAAATTCAATCCCATTAAGGCTTTCAAAAGATAAAACCCATACTATAATTATTGTATGGGTTTTTCATTTGCATACAATTTACATACTTTCTCACTTTAGAGCATTTACGAACAATACCTTTTGTACTCACTTCGGATAATCGTTAGGGGGTAGTAAGACCCTTCTTATATGTCTTCAAATGAAACGAACCTCTGCTACTTCATTTTAGCCAACCACTTCTCAAATTCAGCGATTTCCTTTTTGTCATCGGTCATCATCGTTTTCGCCATGCTTTTCAGTTGGGTATGTTGACCATGCGTTACTTCATCCTGTTCCAGGCTTACAGCATTCTGGTGGTGGGCCAGCATGAGAGATACATAGTCTCTATCCACATCACCAGTCAGGCTTTTACTTACCATTGTAGACATCATAGTATTTAAATCATCTGCAAACTCGTGATGCTCACCGCCTTCATGTGTGTGGTTGGGGTTGGCATTTGGCTTATGGTCTTCAGAAGTGGTATCGTGTCCAGCAACAAACTTTTGTAGTTCTACTATTTCTGATTCGTGGTCGGCAACCATGCGTTGCGCCATTTCCTTTATTTCCGGGTCTTTAGCCGTGCTTGCAGCCATCTTACTGATGTCAACCGCTTCTTGATGGTTCAGCAGCATCACATTGGCAAAATCCCGGTCAAAGTCGCCTGTCATACGAATGGCTTTTACCTTATCCATCATTGCGTACACCGGGGCTTTCATACCTTCTTTTGGGTCGGTCACAGGCTTAGCTGTATCAACCATTGCTGCTACAGTAGTGTCTTTGTTTTCTGTCGTCGTTGCTGCATCGTTGCAGGCAATCAATAAATAAAGTGAGCCGGTAGCTACGGCTAATAGGAATCCTTTTTTCATAATGGGGCGTTTTAATTTTAGTTATAAAAAAATGGTTGAAATGGTATTACCGTTGAGATTTCAGCAGCTTGCGGTAGTCAATAAAGACCAGCAAGCCAATAATGATAAGGTAGCTAAAAAATGCCTGTTTGATATTGCTCCAGGAGTAGTCAGCGTATTCCCTGGGCTTAAACGTAGGAATTGCTTCTGCATCGTTTACCGTGAAGGTTCGATACGTAGAATCGTAAGCCATTTTGGGATAGTAGAAACGCTGTGTCTGTTTTCGGAACGTGTCTACATCCCGGCTGTACTGGTTAAATTGGTGCCAGTGTGTACCCGACAATGCCGATAATTCTTCCTGCATCATCAACGCCGGGCTAATGAGTTGTAGGTTCTGAATAGCTGCCTGTTGTTTCTCAATCTGTCCGTACAGCTTCTGCTCCGCCACTTCACTGGCAGCATCTTTTATTTCCTGGCTTTTGTACACAATCACACCGTACCCATACACCATACCCGGCGTTACAATGGAAGCCTGCCGTATCTGTGTCCTGGGATTGTTGAATACGTCTTTGGTAAGTTCTTGCCCGTCCTTCTCAAAGTATTTGTTGATGGCGTTCCGTTCTTCATTAGTCAGTGAGATTCTACTGGGAATAGGGTATGCTTTGCTCAACCCGATTTGTACCAGGTTGGGAATAATAATACCGGTGAGCAACCACAAGAAAATGAGGGTCATCGCATTGACGTTGGACGACAAGGAAAAGCTATTGACCAGGAACGACAAGCCAAACCAGAAAGCAAAATAGAGAGATACAAAAGATACCGTCCACCACCAGTTGATACCGGAAAGGAAACTACCACCAATCAACAAACTCAATAGAGGAACTACCAGCAGCCAGAAAACGGCTGTAAATAGTACATACCGAAATACCATTCGGAATAGGATGAGTTTCGATATGGACTGATTGCTGGTCTTGAGTAGCACCCAGGTACCCTGTTCTTTTTCGATGGAGAGAACATTGTAGGTGAAAACGATAATAAGTAACGGAAAAAGGAAAATGACAACAAAAGCAAAGTCGAAGTTGCCGATGAATTGCAGGAAACTGTTTTCGATTTCTTCCTCGTAGGTCAGGTATTGCTTCTTGTTAATGTACACCTTGTAGTAGTAGGGTTGTACATCGCTCTGGCCTACATTCAGTGCCTGTAAAACAAACGGCTTCTTTACGGCAAACTTTGGCCCTTCGTTGCGGGCGGTATTGTAGGCGAAGGTGGGGTCTTCCCAGATGAATCCCGGATAGTACATGCCAGCAGCTTCTACCTTTTGAATACGAGTAATTAGGCTGTCCTTCATTTCCGCTTCATGGGCCTTGATTTTTCCAATGGTGCGCTGCTGCTTCTTCAACATGCTACTGCCGCTCCATAGGGCTGAAAACAGCATTGCCAGCATGATGAGGAACAATACCACCAGCACCTTATTGCGGGACAGTATTTTAAGTTCGTGTTGTATAATGACTTTTGTAATGGCAGACTGCATACGTATTTGAAAAAGGGCAGATGAAAAATGGATGGTACTAAACGGTCATTTTGCGATAGGAAAACAGCATCAATAGGATTGCTGCTACTGTCCAGCCCAGTAGAGAAACAATTGACCATGCCGCACCAGATAACCGCCAGCCAATGCCCGGTGCTTTGTAGGCAAACTGCGGAATGGTTTTCCAGAAGGCGTTGCCTGCCACCGTATTTTTCTGATAAAACCCATCTACGATTACCCCAATGTCCCGCCGATGCTGCTCTGCTTTTTCGGAAAAGTCCTGGTGCGTTTGCATGTCGGTTGCCGTTACCCGCATCGAAAAATCACGAAATGCCAGGAAGGGTGAAAGAACCGTGGAGGCCAACACAAAATGGTCTTGCCGGGCTTCGTTTGCATCCACTGCGGCATATGCATTGTCCATCACCTGACCATCAGATTCTTCAAAATATTCGATGGTGATAGGAATGAAGTAAACCGGTAAATCTTCCAGCCGTTTTACCCCATAATGCTTCATTACACTATCTGCTAAAAATGCCCTGCGTTCATCTTTGTCACCTTGTCCGTTTACCCCATACTGTTTTTGGTTGAACGTTGTATTTTCAAACTCCAGTGAGGTAATTTCCGGATAGATATGCTTGGAAACTTCACCAGAAAGCCGGGGTATCAGAAATACACCCAACAACCAAAACCAGGACAACACTACCAGCGATAAGGATGAACTCTTAGTGATGAGTGATACCGATACCCCGATGATAGTAATGAGTATAGCAAACAGGATGG
>CAXTDG010000166.1:0-8598 GCA_964242675.1 uncultured Chitinophagaceae bacterium | reverse complement strand
GGAAGTATTCGTAAAACAGAACGTAGTCTTTAAAATACGGATCGATCTGAAGCTTTTCGTTGTTGCCATATACCGGGCGGCGGCCGTTTTCGTCTTTCAGAAAGATAGAGGTGATGCGCCTGCCTACTTCGTTTGCCGCCTCTTTTATGGTTACAAACTGGCCCGAACCAACCGGCATTTCTATTTTAAAATCGTCGCCATAGTAGTCGTAAAAATGTATAATGCTTTCGATGAGCAGATAGTTAATAGGCATCCAGATGGGGCCACGCCAGTTGCTGTTGCCGCCAAACATGTCGGTTTCACTTTCGGCAGGCGTATATTTTACCACAAAGTCTTCGCCGTTGAGGTTGTAATGATAGGGAGCATCGCCATACACTTTGGAAATAGAACGGATGCCGTAGGGCGATAAAAACTCTGATTCATCAAGCATACGGCGGAGCAGGCATTTCATGCGGTGGCCCCTTAGTAAGCTTAGTAAATGCTGGGTCTCTTTATCACTTTGCCAGTTGCTTACCAGTGCTGCCAGATCGGGCCGCTGCACCATAAACCAGTTCATATGGGCTACCAGTTTGGGCAGCTTTTGCAGGTCTCTGTCTGATAATACATCTACAGCTATCAGTGGAATCAAACCCACCAGGGTACGCAGTTTCACCCGCCGCCAATCGTCGTTTGGCAGGCGAATAACATCGTAGTAAAAACTATCGGTTTCGCTCCACAAGCCTTTGCCAGGTGTATTGCTCATATTAGCCATGCTACCAGCTATGTAGAAGAAATGCTCGCCAAATTTGATGGCCATATCCTCGTACACATGGTTTGTTTCGGCCAGTTCGCAGGCTATCATGTACATGTGCAGGCTGTAGGCAGCCATCCAGCTAGTGCCATCGGCCTGCTCCAGGGTACCGCCACCGGGCAGTGACTTGTTGCGGTCGAAGATGCCAATATTATCCAGCCCTAAAAATCCGCCTTCAAAAATGTTGTTGCCTTCGTTGTCTTTGCGATTGACCCACCACGTAAAATTGAGCAGCAGTTTATGAAACACCTGCTCCAGAAAAACCGTGTCCTTTTTACCGGTAGCTTTTGCATCGGCCAGATACACCCGCCATGCTGCCAGTGCATGCACTGGCGGGTTTACATCGCTAAAATTCCACTCGTAGGCAGGTAGTTCTCCATTGGGGTGCATGTAGGTTTCCTTCAGCAATAGCAGCAGTTGGCTTTTGGCAAAATCCGGATCAATCGTTACAAATGCAATGCAATGGAAAGCCAGATCCCAGGCGGCAAACCAGGGGTACTCCCACTTATCGGGCATGGAAATAACATCGGCTACAATCATGTGCTTCCAGTCGGAATTGCGGCCCTGCTTTCTGCTATTAGGTGGCGGTGGTTCGCCGGGGTCGCCGGTGAGCCAGTTGTTTACATTGAAGTGGTACAACTGTTTGTCCCAAAGCAGCCCGGCCCAGGCCTGCCGCTGCACACTGCGGGCATCTTCACTTTGCCGGGTCTGTTGTAAATTATTGTAAAAATCATCTGCTGCCTGTAGCTGCGTTTGAAAGATTGCATCGTGGTCGTTGAAAGGGTTTTCAACGGGTTGATTTGCCAGCCGGAGTTTTACGGTAGCACTGCTACCTGCTTCTATTTTCAAATGGTAGTGTGCAGCCACCTTAGTGCCACTTTGCTCAGGATTTATAGCGTCTTTGTTTCCTTCTACAATAAAATTATTGATACCATCTTTTACAAAAGGCCTGGTGTTGGCTACATTGTAAAGCCGCTCATTATTCGTTTCATTTTCGGTAAATAAAAATTGGCAATTGCCATCTGCATAGCAGTGGTAATTGCCAACAGTTTTTGTTTCCAATAGTAGTTCAGCCGTATTTGTCTGCGAAATGATGGGCCGCTTTTCTACTTCCTGCCAGGCCAGCGTTTTACGAAACCAAAGCGTTGGCAATACATCCAGTTCCACTGCTGCGTTGCTGCGATTATAGATGGTGTATTTTACCAGTATATCGTGTTCGCTGTTCTTAGCATATTCAATAAAAACATCGAAGTATTCGTCCTTATCAAAAATGCCGGTATCTATTAGCTCGTACTCCGGATCGAGTTTGGTGCGGCGGCGGTTTTCGTCGAGCAACTGCTGGTAGGGAAATGCGGCCTGCGGATATTTATACAGCATTTTCATATAGCTGTGGCTCGGCACATTGTCCAGGTAGTAGTATAGTTCCTTCACATCTTCGCCATGGTTGCCTTCGCCATTGGTAAGGCCAAACAGCCGCTCTTTCAATATGGCATCTTTGCCATTCCACAGGGCAAGGGCCAGGCAAAAAACCTGCTGCTGATCGCTAATGCCGCCAATACCATCCTCGCCCCAGCGCCAAGCTTTGCTACGGGCGGCATCATGCGTAGTGTAGTTCCAAGCATCGCCATTGGGGCTATAGTCTTCCCGTACGGTGCCCCATTGTCGCTCAGATACATAAGGGCCCCAGGTGCGCCAGTTGCGGGGGTTGCGGAGTTTGTCTTGCTCGGTCATGGACAAAAGATTTGATGTTTTTGCACAGGAAAGTATCGGGCCGGAAAAGTTGTTTCCCTGTAAATGTTGTAACAAGATAATCTGTCATCACCCGTTATTTCGAAGAGCGTAATTAAGGTAAACTCTATTGCCAGTTAGTAATTTATAAAACGGAGAGGGATGCATTCCCAGTAATTTATGGGAGTAATCAAGATTTATCGGGAGAAAAAATCTACCTGAATGTAAGCGGTTCTCTATTTAGGTCATCAAGGCCCGCAAACGTTTATTTTAGCTTCAAAACAGCTAAACATTTCTTTCACAGTAAAGCCGTTACTTTCGCCGATGCTTCAAAAACCTCTTTTGTAGATGAGTTCCCATCCTTTATCTTCTAACGAACATGCCCGGCTTACAGCACTACAATCGTATCATATACTCGACACCCTGGAAGAGCAGGATTTTGATGACCTTACCACGGTAGCTGCTGCTATTTGCCAGGTGCCTATAGCCCTTATTAGTTTTGTAGAAGAAAAAAGGCAATGGTTTAAATCTCATAAAGGGCTGGCTGCCAGCGAAACGCCGATTGAGCAATCTTTTTGTGCCCATGCCATTATTGCAACCACTGATATTACCATTATAGAAGATGCCCACCTGGATGATCGGTTTAAAGATAATCCGCTTGTTACGGGTGCGCCGCACATTAGTTTTTATGCCGGGGTACCGCTGGTAAACGAAGATGGCTATAAACTAGGGACGCTTTGTGTGGTTGATAACCACACCCGCACTTTGACAAACGAGCAGGAAGCAGCTTTGAAAATTGTAGCCAAGCAGGTGATGGCCCGGCTGGAACTGCGAAGAAGGGCAGTAGCCGCAGAAACCGCTTTTGAAGCAATACGACAGTCTGAGCAAAAAGTAAATGATTTGAATGCCAGCCTGCTGTTGAGCAATACCCGAACAAGATCGTTCATTCAGCAGGCACCTGTTTCCATCATTATTTTTCGGGGCGATGAATTGCAGATTGAGGCAGTCAATGCCTCTATGTTAGGCCTGGTAGGTAAAGATGACAGTATTGTTGGCAAACCCTTGCTGGAAGCAATACCTGAATTAAAAGATCAGCCTGCCTACTTAGCGCTGCGAAACGTTTACCTAACTGGCAAAACCATTTATGGCAACGATACACCTGTGGTGCTGGAACGCAATGGCAGGCAGGAACTTGGGTATTTCAACTTTACGTATTCGCCGCTATTTGAGGATGGCAACATCACCGGTATTATTGATATGGCGGTAGAAGTAACGGAGCAAGTACTGGCCCGGCAGGCTATTGAAGAAAGTGAAGAACGCTTCCGTGCTATGGCGGAAGGCTCTGGTATTTTAATAGCCGTGGGCGATGAAACCAGCAATGAAACCTATTTCAGCAAAGCCTGGGTGCAACTAACCGGCCGCTCTATTGAAGACCTGCTCCAATTTGGCTGGATTGATTGTATACACCCGGAAGACAAGGAAGCCTATGTAAATAATTACCGGAATGCATTTAAAGAGCGAATGCCTTTTGCCGGTGAGTTTAGAATTAAGAACAAGGAAGGAAAATACTGCTGGCTACTGGCACAGGGCCTTCCCCGTTTTCATACAGACGGATCGTTTGCCGGCTATATCAGCTCTTGTATAGACATTACCGAACGCAAGGAAGACGACCAGCGCAAGAATGACTTTATCAGCATGGTGAGCCACGAGCTAAAAACACCGCTGACCTCTACCAAAGCTTATGTACAACTACTGCTAAATAAAACCAGTAAAAACGATAATCCTTTGTCTGCCGGTATACTGGAAAAAGTGGACAGGCAGCTTAGTAAAATGAATACCATGATCAACGGCTTTCTAAATGTTTCCCGCTTTACCAGCGGTAAAATATACATAGATAAGCAGCGCTTTGGTATGGCAGATCTGATAAAAGAGGCCGAGGAAGAAACGGTTTCTACCTACACCTCTCACCACCTGGTATTTGAACCCGTTGAGCCAATATTTGTGTACGCCGACAGAGATAAGATTGGCCATGTTATCAACAACCTTATTAGTAACGCAGTAAAATATTCGCCCCTGCGTACCACTATACAAATAGCTTGTATAACGATTGATGGTAATGCACAGGTAAGTGTAAAAGACCAGGGCCGGGGCATAAACCCGGCAGATGCCGATAAGCTTTTTGGCCGCTACTACCGGGTAGAGAGTGAAGACTTAAAATCGATAGCCGGCTTTGGTATTGGCCTTTACCTCTGCAAAGAAATTATTGAGCGGCACAATGGAAAGATATGGGTGGAAAGTGAATATGGCAAAGGCTCTACGTTTTATTTTACGCTGCCGGTAGAGAAGTGATTTCAAGTTTAATTTCTTACTTCAACAAGTCCTCTTCCATCATTTTTATACTGCGTGTCAGTTCTGCGTTGGTAGCCGTCCACTTCTTCGTTTCTGCTAACCAGGCAGTAAAGTTTGTCTTATCCTTTTTTTCGTAATAGTTGTGCAATAGATTGTAGCAGTTTTCTCCATTGTACGTTTTGTCGGTACAAACGGCTATGGCCCTTTTACAGCTTTCAGATGCTTTGTCTAACTGGCCCGATTCTATTTGGGCGTAAATCAATTCTTTATTAGTGTAAGCATCAGTAGGGTTGGCTACCAGCGCATTTTGCAAAACAGCAACTGCTTTGTTGTACTGTTTCAGGCAATTATAGGAAAACGCAAGTTCAACAGATAGCCCTTTGAAACCAGGCTCTTGTTGTTGGGCTCTTTCAAGATAGGTTAGGGCTTTAGCACATTGGTTCCAACCATTGTACAGATAGCCCCAACGATACAATCTTTCTGTTGAGGAAGTATCGGTTTTATAAAAATGCAACCATTCAGGAATAGCGGAGATATTTAGTTCTTTAAATTTATTTTCGGGTATGAAAGCTACCCGAACATTGTTGGGTTGAAGGCGTACTTTATAACTAGCACTATCCAGCTTTTTAGGAACGAATGTTCCATTAGCGGATACAGTAAAGGTGCCTTCAAAATTAAAAGTCAGCCCTGCGGCTGCATCAATGTAAATGAAACCGTAAGCGTTAGTGCTGTCTTTACCTTTTGGAAAAGCCACCCACTTGTCTTCGCTCTCCACAAAGGGTTTATTGAATTGCAAAGGGCTTTGTGCCTGAAGAAAGGACGTGAAAAGAGTTAGAAGAATTAAGATTGATTTCATGAGAGATGGTTTGGGAGTAATATTTACAAGCTTGGTTGGTTGAGCAAGATATTTTTAGTTATGAATGGGTATACACGAAAATATTACTCTCTAAAACTAAATACCTTACGGATTATAATAAACGTAAGTTGAGAAACCTCCTGACCAAGTAACGTAAAAGCATTGCTGACGGCGGCACAGGATGAATGTTCAACTGGCGTAAAGTGTCCGCCGCTGGTAGCAATGCAGTGTTGTACGCATCTCTATTAACGATGTTGATTACTTTTAACGGCTTGCCTTTCGCTTTTTAAGCAAGTCTTCAATTCCATCAGAAGTAGTTATAAATCGAAAGTTTCCAAGTCTATAATCTTTATGAAGCGTCAAACTCGTAGTCTTTGCTCCTGCTTTGCTGAAGAAAGTTTGAAACACACGCACTGTGTCAACGTCCGTTTTGTCAACACCGATATATTTAAAAGACTTGAGCGTGCCAAATTGTTTCAGAGCTTCGGCGGTTCTTTCGTTGCTCCACATAAACTTAAGTTGCGTTAGCGGGTCATCAAGATAAAACATAGTGCAGATGCTGTCGCCTTGTCCTGCGTTATAGAACCGCTGAAACTTTGCCATTGCTTGTTGATAGTCGCTTTTTGTTTGGGCAATAGCGATAATCGGTAATAAGAAAACGAAACAGAATAGAATTTTCATGTTGATTTAATTAAAGTATTATAAATATACTAAATTCAGTGCTGTCGAATTGTTGTCAGTCACGCTAGGTGCCTCTAACGATTAGGCATTGTTACTGGCGGCTCAGGATGAAAGTTCAACTGGCGTAATATGTCTGCCGCTGGCAGCAATGCAATGTTGGTAGCTGTTATGTGGTTAAAAAGGATATTCGATTCTAAGATATAGCCACTCTTCCTTTTGTTCAATAATAAATTCCTTGTAGAACCATCCAAAATTCATTAAGTAAGATGTGACGTTTTTATCCCTCTCAATGTTTGCAACTATTTTTTGTAATAATTTCACCCTTAACCAGTATGTTGTCTGATATTTTCATTAGTAACTCGTCCATCCCTAACTTTCTATAAGTGAAATCTTCCCAATCTTGACTTACTTCCAAGTCTTCATTATTAACTGGTAGTATGTCACCGTATTGCCAATGTTCCACTAAGCCGATTGAGCAAATAAATTCCGACAGGCTGATTTCTTTGTAGGCAGAATATAATTTGATAATTAGTTCACTGATATCTGAAACATAAATGTCTAAAGATGTTGTAATCCTTTCCTTTATTAAAAATTGTCTTTTTTCCCAAGTATTTTTTAGTCTGTCAAAAAATTCAACGTCCATAGTTTGGAGACTTTTTATAATAGCTACCAACGGTAATGCATTGGCGTTGGGCGGCTTGTCAGTAAACTCAACCTCCCGCAAACTGTCCGCCGCCTAATGCCAATGCCGTGTTGCCTGTAGTTTTATCTTCTTGTCTTTGTCAGTGTAGCTTTTTTGATAGTCCTGTCAATTAGAAGTTGAAGTGTTTTTATGTAAGAATTTATGTTGTAGTTGTAATTAATATTTTCTTGTCCGTTAAATCCAACATGCTGGGTCAAATAGTAATCGTCAATTTCTTTATCGATAAGTGTTTTCTGTCTTACAATTATTCTGATTGTTTGATGATAAGAATGGTCAATAGTAGAAGAATACACTTCTTTTTTTCCGTCTTTTACTTCAACATATTGTGGGATTTTAATTTCTTCTTTTTCAATCGTGTCTTTATGCAAAAAGAAAAAAGTCCAAAGACTATCACTTGAGATTCTATCTGTTGAATAATCAAAGCAGTTGTCCTTCTTAGTTATAAAGGTTTGTCCTTTGTCTATCCAAAATATATAGGTTGAAACGAATAGTCCTTGATAATTACATCTATCTTCTTCTTTCCTCCACACATGTGAACAACCCACACAGTAGTCCTGATAGATACAAACTGTATCTATGTTGTTAGCTTTTAATTCGTTTATGTAGTCATTTATAAGAGTATCGAGGTGGTCACTTGAAGTTTGTCCACTTAATACATTATTAAATGAAAAAAGAAGAAATGAAAGAATTGTCAAGTAGCGAAGTGTCATAAAAATTACAGGCAACGAGCCGGGGCTTTGTGCCGGGCGGCTTATGAGCAAAGATAGCCTCCCGAGTTGGGTCTGCCGCCTGGCACAAAACCGATGTAAGCCGCCGTGCCATGCCCACATGCTGATGGTGATTGGTTACGGAATGTGTCTACCGTAAGCTAACCGAATGAAAAAAGACTGCTGAGCTTTTCTATTAACTGGTCTGCTTATAACGGCTGTCTACCCGTTGCAGTTGGTACCCTATAATTTAGTATGTAGTTTATTATGTTGAAAAGGGTTGATTAAAGACGACTCCCTCTTAATTTTTTTGATACGAAACAGTAATAGGAAACAAAAAAGGGAAATAGCTATAACAACTATGGTGCAAGGGACAAAAAATGCATTTTCAATGTCCTGACTTTCTGTGTCGCAATTTGTTTGGGTACCCCAAATAGTAATACCCTTCTCTCCTTCATGCGTAAATTTGGGACACGCATAATGTTCTGGCAACACAATTCCAAAATAAAAAGTGAGTGCTAAAAGCAAGATGCACAGCAAAATGAGTTGAGATACTCTGAGCATTTTTAGTTTTGTCATAGCTTTTAAATATGTCAAAATAGAATTCACAGTCTCCAAGTTCAGTCTGCCGCAGCCAATAGCCGGGTTGGGAAAGGTTCAAGTCTACTTACAAAATGAGGTCTTGCTGCTCGTGAATGGCCACTGTGTCAACCGGCGGCATGGCGGCTTACGATTGGGTATTGGCGAAGGCGGCATAAAGTTATTCAAATTATCAAGTTGTTCA